>CALIBA010000121.1 GCA_938045435.1 uncultured Selenomonas sp. | reverse complement strand
GGTCCAGGCCGCCGTCATTTTCGACGACGGTTTTCTCCGCGATGAGCCCCGTCAGGCCATTGTGGACTTCGATGGTCTTAACGATGGGGACGATTTCGAGCAGGCGGCGCAGTCTGCCGCGCCGTGCTTCCGGCATCGCGAGCAGTTCGCGCATGCGCCAGTCGATGTTGCGCACCTCTGCGTTTTCCGTGTAGGGCGGCTCGATGAGCTCTCCGCCGTAGCGTTCCAGACAGGCAAGTACGTTCTTCCGGATGGAGGACTCTGGTCCCTGCGCCCAGTTGCTGCCGTGTACGACGTAATCGGGACGAATGCGCTCTAAAATCGCATCGTACATGATATGTTCCTGTACGACGACATCGCTGACCTCGGGGAGGATACGAATCATCTCGATGCGCTCTGCGAGCGTTTTGGTCGGAAAACGGTTGTAGCGCACCATCTCGGGGTCAGAGAGCACGCCGACCGTGACACGACCGAGCGCCGCTGCCGCACGCAGAAGATTCCTATGTCCTGCGTGGATAATATCGGTGCAAAAGCAGGTGTAGACTGTTTTCATATGGTAGTTTCCCTTCTTATTTTACAGCTTGGATCCCTTTTCCGATTGCTCTTTATCATGAAGAATTCTCTGCAATAGGGGAAAAACCTGCACCAAGCGGTACTCCCTCGTATATCATTCGTTAGACTTGTCCCCGCGCCTCAAGCTCCCTCAGCTCCTCCACGGTATCAATCTCCCATACATCCTCCCTCCTGCATTCTCTGATATATATGCTGAACTCCGGCAGATAATATTTGAGTGCGATCTCGTCCCAGTAAAGCTGCCGATAGCATTCTTGTTTGTAGAGCTCGTTGGCGCACGCCGCGAGCCGCCGCCCATCCTCCAAGCTCCAGTAGGACAGCCCGAGCATCTGATGGCAGGGGTGTGCTCCTTTGGTATCAATGTGTGTGATTTTCCCCGCTGCATCTGCGTCAAAACACCAGTCATCTGTCTCCTGCACGGGAAATGCCAAATAGTTCGAGCGCTCCTGCATCGGGGTGATGACGGCGGGATTTGAAAGATAAAGATCCCCCTCGATGACGTAGCTGTCCTCAAGCAGTCCCGCACGCCCCGCGATGGCGATGGAGGAGATGTTGTTCGATGTCTCCCATACGGGGTTTTCAACAAAGGCGAGACCCGGATGCTCCGCTAAAAGCATATCGAACTGCTCTCCGCGATACCCCCGTACAATAGTTATCGTTGAAATCCCTGCCGCCTTTAGTGCATCAAGGATGGTCGATATGATCCGCCGCCCATTGACGGGCACGAGGGGTTTGGGCAGGTGATCCGTCAGCGGCGCCAGCCGTGAGCCGCGTCCTGCCGCGAGGATAACGGCGCGTGTTACTCTTTTGTTCCCCATTAGATGAGCCCCATACGACGTTTTACCTTGCAGAGCGTTTTCTCGGCAATATGGGAGGCGCGCTCTGCACCCTCGCGCATCACGGCATCAAGATATGCCTCATCTTTCATGAGATGTGCAAAATTCTCACGGATGGGGCGCAGCTCCTCTGCGACCACAGCGCCCACAGCGGTCTTGAAATCGCCATACCCCTTGCCGCTGAATTCATCTGCAATCGCCGCGAGGGACTTGCCCGTGACCGCAGCGTAAATGGTCATCAAATTGTTGATGCCATCCTTGCCTGCACGGAATACAACCTCTGCCTCACTGTCCGTCACAGCGGACTTGAACTTTTTCAAAATAGTCTTCTCATCGTCGAGGATGTAGATGGTCGCCTTAGCGTTCTCATCCGACTTGCTCATCTTCGCTGTCGGCTCGGCAAGACTCATGACACGCGCACCCGCCTGCGGGAAATAGCCCTCCGGCAGGCGGAACGTCTCACCATAGATATGATTGAACCGTGCCGCAACGTTCCGTGTGAACTCCAGGTGCTGTGTCTGGTCGGCGCCAACGGGTACGCAGTCTGCCTGATAGAGGAGAATATCGCCCGCCATCAGTGCAGGGTACGTGAAAAGACCCGCATTGATGTCCTCGGGATGCTTTGCCGACTTGTCCTTGAACTGTGTCATGCGCGTAAGATCGCCAAATGGACTGAGACATGAGAGCATCCACCCCATCTGTGCGTGCGCGGGGACGTGGCTCTGGATAAAGACGAGGCTCTGCTTGGGATCGAGCCCACATGCCAGCAGCAAGGCAAACGCTGCACGGCCCGCCCGACGCCGCGCGGCAGGTTCTTGATAGACCGTGAGCGCATGCAGGTCGGCGACAAAATAATAGCAGTCATACGTCTCCTGCAAACGCCGCCAGTTCTTCACCGCGCCGAGATAGTTACCGAGGGTGAAAGTGCCCGTGGGCTGAATGCCGCTGAGGATGATTTTGCGGCGGGAGGTGTCTGCGTCCATTTCGTTCATGACGTTCCTTCCTTTATTGTAGAATGTTTCTCCATTATATACCATGAGAGAAATATAAGCAAAGGTATTAATGAAGTGGGGGCTTTCACATAGGTTGTGGTTCGCCCATAACAGTTGATAAAGTGCTTGAAGTGGGGAAAGTACACCTGACGACAATAGGGCACGTGCAAAAAATTCTTGCCAACAGCCTGTGCCTTTGTTACAATATCTACCGTGCCAGAAAAATATAAACCACAAGATATAGTATAAGGAGCCCATCCATGACAGTGACAACGGTAACAAAGCGTGCAGGACATGCCGTCCCCTATGACCGCGTAAAAATTTTGAATGCCATCGCCGGCGCGAGCAAGGAATACGTCCATCCGATGACCCCAGAGGAGATCGAGCAGGTGACGACGGCGGTGGAAGGATCCTTCGGCACGCGCACAGAGATCGCCGTCGAGGAGATTCAGGATCTTGTCGAAAAGCAGCTGCTCGCGCATGGCTTCTATGATATTGCGCGGCGCTACATCACCTACCGGCAGCGCCATGCACAGCGCCGCCTTGCGCAAAAGCATCTCACGGCGAGCTACCGCGATATTTTCTTTGCTGATGCCGTGGACTCAGATCTCAAGCGCGACAACGCGAACATCAATACGGATGCCTCCATGGGCATCATGCTGAAACTCGGCGCCGAGGGAGCAAAGCATTTTGTCGATAACTACGTCCTCGATGAGCGCTATGCCGTGGCCGACCGCGAAAACTTCATCCACATCCATGACAAGGACTTTTCGCTGATTACCTTTAATTGCTGCCAGATCGACCTCTTGAAACTCTTTCGCGGGGGCTTTTCGACGGGGCACGGTTTCCTGCGCGAGCCAAATTCCATCCGCGCATACGCGAGCCTCGCGTGCATTGCCATCCAATCGAATCAGAACGATATGTTCGGCGGGCAGAGCATCAATGCCTTTGACTTTGCCATGGCGGACGGCGTGAAAAAGTCGTTCCGCAAGGCGCTCGTCGAGGAGGCATGGAAAGCGCTGCTCTATCGCCTCGGGCGCGGGCATTTCACCCATGAGGCATTCAAGAAGGCACTGCGGGCAGCGCTTGATTTCGCCATCTGCGTCTATGCCGAAACCATGGATTGCCCACGGGCGCAGCGTGCAGTCGCAGAGCTCTGCCGCGCACTCTCTGCACTCTATGAGGATGCAGCGTTCCATGCGGCGCGTGAGGCGCTGCGCCAAGATGCACAGACGATTTATCAGCTCGCATGCGAGAGTGTCGAGGAGGAGACCCATCAGGCGATGGAGGCGCTCATCCACAATTTCAATACACTTCACTCGCGTGCGGGTGCGCAGGTGCCGTTCAGTTCCATCAACTACGGTATGGATACCTCTCCGGAGGGGCGCCTCGTCATCCGTGAGGTGCTGAGTGCCATTTGGCAGGGGCTTGGCAACGGTGAAACGGCGATTTTCCCCATTTCGGTGTTCCAGCTCAAGGCGGGGGTCAACTACAATCCCGAAGATCCAAACTATGATCTTTTCATCGAGTCCTGCCGCGTGAGCGCACGCCGCCTGTTTCCGAACTACGTCAACCTCGATGCGCCGTATAATCTCCAGTACTATAAACCCGGCGACTACAACAGCTACGTCGCCACCATGGGCTGCCGCACACGTGTCATGAGCAACGTCAACGGCCCCGAGCAGTCGGGCAGCCGCGGCAACTTCTCCTTTACGACCATCAACCTGCCCAAACTCGCGCTGGAGGCAAAGGGCGATCTCGATACCTTCTGGGCGCTCTACGATCACTACATTGACCTCTGCCATGACTACCTGCTCGACCGCCTGCGGATCATCGAGGAAAAGCATATCTACAACTATCCCTTCCTCATGGGACAGGGCGTCTGGATGGACAGCGAGAAAATGAGCCCCGTGGACTCCATCAAAGAGGTATTAAAGCACGCATCGTACTCCATCGGCTTTTGCGGGCTTGCCGAGTGTCTGGTCGCACTCACGGGCAAGCACCACGGAGAGAGCGAACAGGCACAGGAACTGGGGCTTTCGATTGTACGGCATCTGCGGGAGCGCACGGATGCCTATACCGCAGCGGAGCAGCGCAACTGGACGACGTTCGGCACGCCGGCAGAGAGTACGGCGGGACAGTTCCAGCGCGCCAACCAAAAGGCATACGGCATCGTGCCGGGGGTCACCGACCGCAGCTATATGACAAACTCCAGCCATGTCCCCGTCTACTATGACATCAGTGCCTATGACAAGATCCGCATCGAGGCCCCCTACCATGCGCTGGAGAATGCGGGGCACATCGCCTACATCGAGATGGACGGCGACCCATCAAAGAACGTCAAGGCGTTTGAGAAGGTCGTGCGCGCCATGCACGATGCCGATATGGGCTATTTCTCCATCAACCATCCCGTCGACCGTGACCCCGTCTGTGGCTACACGGGGCTCATCGAGAACGAGTGCCCGCATTGCCACCGCAAGGAAACGGCGTTCGGCACCATGACCGTCCCACGGATGAAGGACTAAGAGCAGTGCGCAGAAAGACACCCTCCTGCGGCCAATAGCCACAAGAGGGTGTCTTTCTTTTGGTTATGATGTGCAATATGAATTTTGCCTCTATGATCTATATTACGAAAAAGATCAATCTGCCGTGCGAGACTTTGCATGGGGTGTGCCGACTGTCCGTCACATTGATCATAGCGCCAAAAATGCTCACCCTGCCGCCGCGACTTCGACGATGGGTGCTGCCCCCTCAGTGATGCACTCCTCCGTGACCGTTACGCGGCGCGGTGCACTCTCACGCGGGATGTCAAACATCACGTCGAGCATGACCTCCTCAATGATCCCCTTGAGACTGCGCGCCCCTGTCTTGCGTTCAATCGCCTTTTTAGCGACAGCGCGCAGAGCCCCCTCGGTAAAGACAAGCTCTACACCATCCATGGCAAGCAATTTCTCATACTGGCGCACGGGGGCATTGATGGGTTCTGTGAGAATGCGCAAAAGGGCATCCTCATCGAGTGTCTCAAGGGTACAGATGACAGGCAGACGTCCAATGATCTCCGGGATGATGCCGTACTCCATCAGATCCTCAGGGGTCACCTGATGGATGAGCGTATCAAACTCTTTTTCCACCTCTTTGCCGCGTACCTCTGCGCCAAAGCCAATGGCGGCACTGCCTTTCTTCAGCCGCTTTGCGATGGTCTTTTCGATGCCGACGAATGCACCGCCGACGATAAAGAGGATATTTTTGGTATCTACCTTGATGGTGGGTGCCTCCGGATGTTTGCGCTGTCCGCGTGCCGTGAACTCGACGACACTGCCCTCAAGCATCTTCAGAAGTGCCTGCTGCACACCCTCGTGGCCAGGATCGGCGGTAATGGAGTTGTTCGCGCCGGACTTGCGTGCAATCTTGTCGAACTCGTCGAGGTAGATGATGCCGTGCTCTGCCTTTTCTGCGTCCTTGTCTGCCGCATAGTAGAGGTTGCGTACGGCGACCTCGACATCCGCGCCGACAAAGCCCGCCTCTGTGAGACTGGAGGCATCCGTCACGGCAAACGGTACATCCAGCAGCTTTGACAGATGGGAGAGCAGTGCCGTCTTGCCGCACCCCGAAGGGCCGAGCATGATGACATTGGATTTTTCGATTTCCGTTGCATCCTGTTCGTTTTCATAGCTATATTTCATCCGTTTGTAGTGATTGTAGACCGCGACGGCGAGGATCTTTTTCGCGCGGTCTTGGTTGATGATATAGGTATCGAGATATGCCTTGATGAGATGCGGGCGCGTTCTCTGGAGCACCTCGTCCAGTTGGATGCGAAACGATCCCTTTTCCTCCGACGAGACGGACTCATCATGCTCATCGAGAAATCGGTTGATTTCGCGCACACAGTCCTTACAGATGGCAAAGCCTGTATTTGGGTCATAAATCGGCATATCGTATTGGTCGCGCACCTCAATGATGCGTTTGCAAAAACTGCACTGATGTTTGACGGGATTCTTTGGCATAATTCCCTTCCTTTCGGGATGGCAAAATCCAATAGACATATTCTATTCTTTTAGAATACCATAGAAAGTAAAAGGAAAGCAAGACTGATATGAATGTTATATTTCTAATTGCTTTATATGAATTCTAAGAATTCGGACATATAAAAACACACCAGAAGTATGACTTCTGGTGTGTTGGCGCAGAATGCGCGAAAAAGATATACTGCGCTAGCACTTACAATGTGACGAGTTCACGCAGACGTACGAGGTCGATATAGGTCTCTGTTTCGGGATGACGGCGCAGGTAGCCCTGATGGGATTCATCTGCTGCCTGAAAGGACGTGAGACGCTCCATGGTTGCATGCAGAACACGCCGTGCCTCCTGACTGCTGTTGGGATCGTTGAGCGTCAGCGATTCACCTGTCGCGGGCGCACGCCCTTTGGCCGCCAAAAAGGACATGTAGAGCGCGACCTGCGGCTCGTCCTCGCCACTTTCATAGAACACCCCGGCACGGTATACCGCGCCGCGCACATATCCCTGCCCGTCAATGCTGTATGGCGTGACGACAGCAAAGTGAAGGTCAAGAATCTGTGAGATGTCAATTTTCTTCGGGTCAAATACGATCTCGATGCCCATGCGTCCGCCCGCGGTTCCGTGCAGTGCCTCCTCATGGGATGTATGCGGCGCCGCGTTGATGTACCCCGTACGGACGCTGATGACACCGCGCCGACCTGTAAAGACTTCCTCAAGTTCGTACATATCCGCACCCGAAAGGCAGATGCGCTTGTGCAATCTAAGTCCCCCTTTCACCACGCTCGGCGTGGCTTCCCTCCCCCGCTGCTGCTTTTGAAACAGGCCTTATGCCAAATCACAGCGTTCATGCGGTGTGATGCGCTGACGCACTCCCTCGTGGGGGAGTCCATTCTCAGTTTGTAAAGAGGTCCACCTGCCGCGTTGCCGCACGCCCGACATCGAAGATACCAAGCAGCTCGCCGACCGCCTGCGTGGGAGAAATCTCCCCAGAGAGAACAGAAGCACGCACCTCCGGCATGCGTCCGCGCACGACAGCATCCTCAAAGAAGAGATTGTGCAGGTGCTCATCAATCATGCTGTTCATCCAGTCGAGAAGCTGCCCTTCACGCCGTTTTTTCCAGACACCGCTCGCCTCTGTTTTATCACGGAAAGCGCGAATGACTGTCCAAAGATCCGAAAGCCCTGTCTTTTCGATGGCAGAGGCAAGATAGGCATGGGTTTCCCATCCCGGTGTTGCAGGGCGGATGAATTCGATCATCCGCTCGTATTGGCCGCGTGCGACCTTCGCCTTGATCAGGTTATCGCCGTCCGCCTTGTTGATGACGATAGCGTCGGCAAGCTCCATAATGCCCTTTTTGATGCCCTGGAGTTCATCGCCCGCGCCAGTCAATACGACGAGCAGGAAGAAATCGACCATCGATCGCACTGTCGTCTCGGACTGTCCGACGCCAACGGTTTCGATGATGATGACATCATAGCCCGCCGCCTCACACAGCAGCATCGTTTCGCGGCTCTTGCGCGCGACACCGCCGAGTGTCCCGCCCGCAGGCGAGGGACGGATGAATGCCTCGGGACGCCGCGAGAGCGTACCCATACGCGTCTTGTCTCCGAGGATGGAGCCCTTTGTTACGGAGCTGGTCGGGTCAACGGTCAGCACGGCAATGCGATGCCCCAAATCGCAGAGCATATTGCCGAATGCCTCGATCATGGTGGATTTGCCCGCGCCCGGAACACCGGTGAAGCCAATGCGCAGCGCCTTGCCCGTCCGCGGCAGGAGCCGTTGGAGCACGCGCTGGGCAAGCTTAAAGTGGCGGCTGCTGTTGCTCTCGATGAGCGTAATCGCACGCGAGAGGGTCATGCGGTCGCCGCGTTCCACGCCTGCGACGTAGTCATCCTCGGAAAGAACGAGCTTGCGGCGCGGCATCCCCGTTCCATTCAGCAGTTTCGGATTGATATTGCCGACCGTCAGGTCCTTGATCCCCTCGATGCCGCCCATAACACTCGTCGTGAATTTACAGTCCGCATCCTCGGGCACCCAGTCGGGTCGCTGTGTTGTATATTTTTCTCCCATGATTCCTCCTTTCCTATGGCAAAACGCCGCCCTCGTGTGTGAGGGCGGCGCCATAGGGGAGCACGGATG
>CALIBA010000120.1 GCA_938045435.1 uncultured Selenomonas sp. | reverse complement strand
TTCCTTCCATTATACCAAAGGAATGGAAATTCGCCAACTAATTTTGATGGAGCGCACGACGATACTTTATCGTACGCCGTACAATCTCGTCCATCGACTCCTCGACGATTAGCTTTTTCCCGTTGGTGAGCGTCACCACGGTATCCGGCGTTTCCTCAATGCTCTCTATGATCTCTGCATTAAGGACAAACTCCCCTTTTTTATTCGTCTTGGAGTTGAACTTCGTCAGCATGATCATGACAGGCCTTCCCTCCATTCCCTTTCATTCTCTCAAGTTTTACTAATGAGGCAGCTTTATTGGAACTGCACTCATCGGCACGCCTAAGGATACACATATGGTAAAGACAATTAACTACCTGTTATAGTTTCGCCGTCCCCTGCTCTTTTCCTTTTTTTTCATAATGATTTTTTCACTTTGCAGAAAATATTTACCTACTTACCCAATCTGTGTTAAAAAATTGAGTGATCGAATGGGATGCCCTGCAAGTTCCTGCACGTGGGCCAGCACCAGTGTCTCTGCCGCCATGAGAACGCTGCCCCTCATGCGCGGCACCAAAGGAGCCTCCCATGCAAGATCCTGTAATCCAAGGAGCAAGGCACGCAGTTCTGCTGGAAAGGAATCGCACCCGTCTTCCTGGCAGCACATGCAGAGCGCTCCTCCTTCACGCCTGTGGAAATACGCATCCCCTATGATTTCTTGTCCGCAGTGCAGACAGTGTGCGTATGTCTGCTGAAGGCCTGCCGCCGCAAGAATTTGAAGGACTGCGGCCAGTGCCGTCACACGGGGGTTGCGTGTTTCAAATGCAGTGAGAATCTGCGCCAAGCGCTCAAAGAGGTGCTCATCCGGAACGCCCTCCGCCTGAAATGTGCAGGCGATCTCTGCAACAAAAGTCGCATATGCCATGGCCGACAAATGTTTCGATAGGCTTTGATGATGCTGTCGAACTGCAGCTGTCTTTACGGTATCAAGGCGTTCGCCTTCCGCCAGCTGTAAATCGGCATGGACAAACATTTGCATAGCGCCGGAAAGGGCACTCCGCGGTCTGCGGCAGCCAAATGCCGCTGCGCGCAAAAGTCCGCGTTCCCGTGTAAAGATCGTCAGCATTTTATCTGCCTCTCCCCAGTTGCGCACACCGAGAATCAGCCCCTCTGCGGCGTAAAGTGCCATTTATCTCTCCGTTCCCCGTTTTTTCGCAGAGGTTTTTATCGTGTCCGAAAACGGCATGACAGCACCAGCCGTCAGCATATATTGCAGGGCTTCTTCTTTTGAAATAGGAAGATCCACTACATCTTCTCTGCGCACGAGCAGCGTTGTTCCTGATGTCATATTGAGACTCCACGGAATAAAGACGCAGACATATCCGCCGCCCATCGTTTCTTGAAACCGCGGCGGCAGATCTGTCATCACAAATCCAATGGCGCGCGCCCCTTGAAACGGCACATGTACAACACGTCTAAAGTTGCTGCTGGAATCGAGTACTGCTTCGGAAAGACGTTTGACGCTCGTATAGATAAATTTTACAACGGGAATGGTGCCGATCATATTTTCTCCAAAGGAGATGATCGAGGCGAGTGCCCAATTTGTTGACGCCCACCCAACCACATAGATCACTGCCACTAGGGTGATGATCCCCATGCCCGGAAAGTAAAACGGCAGATACTGTCCAAGTACCCCCTCTGTAAAGCGCAGCGTCCACTCGATCACAAGCATTGTAATAATGACAGGTACGAGCACGAGCAATCCGTTGACAAATCGGCGTGACATATTGTGCACTGTGCGCTGATAGATCTGGTTCAGTTTAACTCTCATTCACGCCCACGCCCTTTTCAGCCCTCTTCACGAAATCCGAATTCCCGCAGTGCGTTCGCGCTCTCCCGCCAGTCCTTACGTGTCTTGACCCAAAGATCGAGAAAAACCTTTGCCTCCATCAGCATCTCGGCATCAGCGCGTGCACGTGCACCAATGGTGCGCAGGAGCCTCCCACCAGCACCGATGAGAATCCTTTTCTGCGATGTGCGTTCTACATAGAGAACAGCACGGATATAGACATCGCCCTTCGGGCGGGTTGTCATTTCCTCAATGTCCACCGCAATGGCATGGGGAATTTCATCCCGTGTCAGCTCAAGTGCCTTTTCACGAATGAGTTCAGCGATGATACACCGCTCCGGCTGATCTGTAACCATGTCCTCTGGATAGTACCGCGGTCCATGGGGCAAGTGTTTTTTGATCTCTTCGAGCAGCCCCTCCAAATTGAGCTTATCACGCGCGGATATAGGAACCACTCCCGCAAAATCATAAGCGCTCGTGTAGCTTGCAATAATGGGCAGAACCGCCGCCCGCGGAATGCGGTCGATCTTGTTGACAGCGAGCAGGACAGGTACATGAACGGCAGCCAATTGTTTCAAGATATACTGTTCTCCGGCCCCCATCTTCTCTGTCGCATCTACAACAAAAACAATGACATCCACACCGTGCAGTGCGCTTTCTGTCGCCCGTGCCATATAGGCACCGAGTTTATGGTGCGGCTTATGAACTCCAGGCGTATCGAGAAAAATGACCTGTGCATCTTCCTCCGTCAGGATACAGAGGATACGGCTGCGTGTCGTCTGCGGTTTATCGCTTATAATGGCGATCTTTTGTCCAATCAGCGCATTGATGAGTGTGGACTTTCCGACATTCGGACGCCCGATCATCGTAACAAATCCGGATTTATGTGCGTTCATCGAAAGATCCCCAATTCCTCCATAATCTCCCGCTGTTCTGCCTCCATCGCAAGGCGCTCTGCCTCCTCCATATGATCATAGCCAAGAAGATGCAGCATGCCATGTACGGTGAGAAAGGAGAGCTCGCGCAGATAGCTGTGCCCATACGCCATAGCCTGCTCCCGCGCACGTTCAACCGAGATGATAATATCGCCCAGTACTTCCCCGGAAGGCGCACCGAAGATCGCCGGCTCCTCGCTCTCCGTTAGGGCGAAGGAGAGTACATCCGTCGCTTGGTCGATGCCACGATACGTGCGGTTGAGTTCATGGATGTGTTCATCGTCTGTCAAAGTGACACTGACCTCAGCCGCCTCTGCGCCGTGTCGACATCCCACCACATGAACTGCACGGCGCACATGCGCTATATCATCTGCCCCAATAGGCATTTCTTCGGGCAATGAAGCAACGATAATCTCCATCATGCACGCTCCCGTCTTTTCTCCCATGCTCCATATGCCTCTACAATGCGTGTGACGACCTCGTGGCGGATAATATCAACAGGCTCTAACTCGATGATTCCGACCCCCTTCACTCCTTTTAAGATGCGACACGCCTGCCTCAGCCCAGAAACTGTTCCGCGCGGGAGATCCACCTGTTCGAGATCCCCCGTCACAACCATACGCGAGCCAAATCCAAGGCGCGTGAGGAACATCTTCATCTGTGCGCCGGTCGTATTCTGCGCCTCGTCCAAAATAATGAACGCGTCCTCCAGTGTACGTCCACGGATATAGGCAAGAGGTGCAACCTCGATGATCTGACGGCTCATCATTTTTTGATAGCCTTCTGTACCAAGGATGTCCTGCAAGGCATCATAGAGCGGCCGCAGATAGGGATTGATCTTTTCTGTGAGATCTCCGGGCAAAAAGCCAAGATGCTCCCCCGCCTCAACCGCAGGACGCGTGAGAATAATCCGACTGACCGCACGTGCACGCAGTGCTGCAACAGCCATCACAACGGCGAGATAGGTCTTACCCGTGCCCGCAGGCCCCACACCAAGGGTAACGGCATTTCTCCGGATCTTCTCGATATAGTCGCGCTGGCCCGTGGTCTTAGCGCGGATCTCTTTCCCCTTCGCCGTTACAAGCAGTACCTCGGAAAAGAGTTCGCGCAGTTCATCGAGACGCCCCTCCTGCACGAGCCGCGCTCCGTATGCAATCTCATGCATTGTCAATTTTGCACCCTGTCGATGAAAGCGCAGCAGTTCATATAAAAGTGCACAGGCGGCAACAACGCGCTCCTCTTCCCCCGTCACAACGAGAGCGTCTCCCCGGCTGACCATGCGGCAGCAAAACGCCTCCTCCATACGCTGCAAAAAAGTATCACGATCTCCGAGCACCGCATATGCTTCCTGTTGATCTTTGAATGCAATCTGCTCCGTCGTCTCCTGCAAGTACAAACCTCCCCCGATTCTCATGGTTTCAGCATTATCTCTGCAAAGCCAGCATCCTCCTGCTAAATAAAGTATTCCATCATATTATCCAGTCTCCTGCACATGCATGCATCAAAAAGGAGAACCTTCTCGCGTGTTATGCCATCAGCGCCGTCGAGCCACAATCGTATGCAGATCTATGGTAACGTGGCGGCACCTTCATCAACGTCCCCATTTCCTTAGAACATTCGGTGTTAAAATCGCGGCAATGACAAGCACGATCCCAATGATCTGCGCTGTGACAAAATGCGCATCAAAGATGAGCCATGCAAAGAGTATGCTTGCCGCCGGCTCAATGGTCGCCGTAATTGCCGTTTCCTCAGGACTGAGCCAACGCAGCCCGACATTAAATGCAAAAAAAGCAATTACCGTCCCGAAAAAAACGATGACGACAAGGTCAATCCATGTATCTGCTGTAAAGAATGATCCCACCTCAGCAATTGCCTGCGTCATGGGCAACAGAGCAAATCCACCGATCAGCATACAGGCAGCGAGCAGGAAAAATCGGTCGAAGATGCGCAGCAGATGCACGGGATAGAGCATTGCAAAGACAAAGGCTGCACCCGAAATAAGGCTCCATACAATACACGCCATCGGCACAGAAAGTTTGTCTATATCTCCACCGGTCACGAGGAGAAACACCCCCGCCACAGCGACAAGCACCATCCCCGTCTCCGGCACAGTAGGCAGACGACGATGGCGCAGCGCGAGATAAAGGATGAGCATTGCCGGACTTGTATAGGTAATCACAGTCGTTGCCGCCGCATCTCCTGCCGCGATTCCTTCAAAATAGGAATACTGCACGAACATGATCCCGCCAATGCCAAAGATCGCAAACTGTATGAGCAGACGTGGACTGCGCCGCAATAGGCGCACCCCCCGCATAAAACCTCCGCTCCACCATGAGAGCAGAAAAAACAACACGCTCGACAGAAAAAGGCGCACCTGCGTCAGTTCAATCGGGATATGTGTAGACTGTGTGTAAAAATGCTGTGCTGCTATGCCGCTCGCCGCCCATGATGTTCCTGCGAGGAGCACAAATAGTACCGCCGAGAAATGTGACACGTTCCTACGCCTCGCCCTGCTCACGCTTTACAACAGAAACAATGGCGCCGCATACCTCTTCAAGCTGACGGTGATCTGCCCCCTCAGCCATCACACGGATCAAAGGCTCCGTTCCTGATGGGCGCACAAGCACACGACCATCGGCACCAAGTCTATGCTCCCCTTCTGCTATGGCAGCACAGATGGCGGGATTCTCTGCCCACCCCTCCTTCGAACGCACACGTACATTGACGAGAAGCTGTGGATAAGTCGTCATCATTGCATTGAGCTCCGAGGCCTTTTGTCCACTGCGCCGAAGTACCGCAAGCACCTGCAGCGCCGTGATAAGTCCATCTCCCGTCGTGGCATAGTTCGAAAAAATAATATGTCCTGACTGCTCGCCGCCCATGGTATACCCGCTGCGCCGCATTGCTTCAAGGACATATCGATCCCCTACCTGCGTTATTTCAACGCGTCCGCCCAGCGCTGCGATCGCTTTATGAAAACCTATATTTGCCATAACTGTTGTCACCACGGTATTCTGAGGCAACCTGCCCGCATGCAAGGCCTCAGCCGCACATGCGATGAGAATATGATCGCCGTCGATCACTTCCCCACGCTCATCCAGACAAAGACAGCGGTCGGCATCTCCATCATGTGCAATCCCAATATCTGCCCCCGTCTCAAGTACCGTTCGGCGCAGAGACTCCATATGGGTCGAACCACAGTTATCGTTGATATTGACGCCATTGGGCAGCGCATGGATAACCTTTAGATCAGCACCCAGGCGACGCAGCACCCGCGGCATTGCCTCATAGGCCGCCCCATTTGCACAGTCCAGGACAATCCGCATGCCATCCAGACGCTCCTGACAGGTGCTCTCAACATAGTCGACATACTGGTTGAGGAGATCATCCCGATACTCCACAATCCCGATCTGCCGCCCTATCGGACGTGCTGCCTCGTCGTGCGCCAAAAGCCCATGCACGAGCTTTTCAAGCTCATCCTCCACCACATCGGGCAGCTTGTACCCATCGCCGCCAAAGAATTTGATGCCGTTATCAGCAAAAGGATTATGCGACGCCGAAATAACGATTCCTGCGTGCGTTTTATGTTTACATGCCAGATAAGCAACGGCAGGCGTTG
>CALIBA010000119.1 GCA_938045435.1 uncultured Selenomonas sp. | reverse complement strand
CGACTTCATCTGTCAGCTTGATTTCACCGTTTGCCTTGTCCTCGTAATACTTGTCGGTAAGTGTGCCCTGTTTATCAATGTAGCCCTCCATACGAAGACCCACATAGATTTCCCGTGCAACATCGTCGGTGATCACATCCGTATTGCCCTGGGCATCGGTGATGGTCTTGCCCATGAAGAGTTCCGGTGTAACAGCCTTCGGACGGTTTGCAACAGCATCCGCCAATTCGGACTGGAGCCCCTTTGTAAAGCTGTCATAGGACTCACTGGCAATGACGGTCAGGACATTGATGTTGTGTACATCATTTCCAAGAACGCCTGAGTCCATACGCTCACCGTCCTGGTTGACGCATAGACGCAGACCACGGCCAACTTCCTGGCGCTTTCTTACATCCGAGCCGGACTGCTTCAAGGTACAAATCTGGAACACATTCGGGTTATCCCAGCCTTCACGCAGAGCAGAATGGGAGAAAATGAAGCGCACCGGAGAACGCTTCGGACTGCGGTCCAAAAGCAGTTCCTTGTTCTTCATAATCAAATCGTAGGCATCGATATCGTCAGAAGTGGTTTCCTTTCTGGCAACCTTACTGTCAATCATTTTGCCTTTCTTGTCCACGGAGAAATAACCTGCGTGGGTTGCGGAAGGCTTGATTGCTTTTAGATAGCTGATATACTCATCCTCACCGATGGCAAGTTGGAGGTTGTTAATCACATCCTCATATTCTTCCTCGAACATTTGGGCATAGATACCGTTACCCGGCTGTCCGGCTGCATCGTACACCTTGTACTTGGCAACCTCATCAATGAAGAACAGGGACAGCACCTTAATGCCCTTATAGAACAGCTGGCGCTCACGCTGAATGTGAGAGAGGATAGTTTCACGAATCTGGATACGGCGAAGCTGATTTTCATCCACCTTGCCGATTACATCGCCTGCGTACAACTTGATACCATTGAGGAACTCCAGGGAGTCATCTCTGCCGTCAATGGATTTTACTACAAAGTTATTTTTGTATTCCTCCATGTGACCGGAGTTATCGTACAGGTTGAAGCCAATACCCACGGTACGGCTGACCTTGCGGAACCCGCTTGCGCCCTTCATATCAAACTGGATGGTAGCAGTAGGGTCTTTCTTGGAAAGGTTGATGCTTTCCAGATATACATAACTGTCGATGGCAGTGCTGCCCGATTCGGTAATACCCTTCACGGCAATTTTCTTAACCAGACGCTTATTGTATGCCTCCATTGCATCCAGACGGTAAACCATGTTGTAGATGCTGTCCGACTTATGGGTTGCGGAATAGCGGAGGGTAAACAGTGGGCAGAATTCCTTTAAACGCTCCTTGGTCTGCTTGCCTTCCACCGATTGCGGTTCGTCAATAATCAGAATCGGATTGGTCTTGGCAATAATATCAATCGGACGGCGGGAACGGAACTCGTCCAGTTTCATGTAAATTCTTCTGGCATCCTTGCCTCTGGCGTTGAATGCCTGGGAGTTGATAATCATTACATTGATGGAATTATCCGAAGCGAAGCGGTCAATCTCCGTAAGCTGTGCGGAGTTGTAGATGAAGAAGCGTACCTTCTTGCCGTATTCCTCCGCAAAATGCTCCTGGGTCATCTGGAATGACTTATACACGCCCTCACGGATTGCCACGCTTGGCACAACCACGATGAACTTGCTCCAACCATAGTGCTTGTTCAGTTCATACATGGTTTTAATATAGGTGTAGGTCTTACCGACACCTGTTTCCATCTCGATTGTCAGATTGAATCTGCCCTCCAACTTAGGAGAGGGAGCAATCTGATTTGTTCTTTGAATTTTTTGTATATGCTCCAAAATAACCGGGTCGGAAAGTTCCGGCATCAGTTTTTGGTTGCTCCAACCTGTGAAATCAATGTCATCGGTAAGGGACTGCTGATAAGTCACACCTCTGTCCATCATGTAGGTAGGAGTCAAATACGGCTGACCTGCAAAAACATCCACTACAGCCTTTGCAGCATCCGCCTGAAATTTTTGATGCTTAAATTGTAGCTTCATAAAGCCGACTCCTTCCTTAGATTACTTTTACTCTTGTACCCGGTGCTAACAGCTTAAATACCTCAGTTACATTGATTTTGGCAGGGCTGCCGTCAAAGCTGCTGTCACGGAATACAGCACGGAGAGGCTGACGCTTTACAATGATTTTTACCACCTCGTCCGGGATATTCTCATCAAAGCAAGCAATCAAATCGCCGTCATTATAGGTGTGAACGGTACAACCGCTGATTTCCTCGGAAGTGTACGGCATAGAGAGAGGCAGACCCCACTCAAGCAGACAGCCGAACAGCAAATCGAGGTCGGTACGGTCTTCCTTAATTTTGGACTCAAGCATGGACAGGAGGTTCTGGTCGTACTCAGCAGGTGCATAGAACACGTCCTTCATATTGCTGTCATCCAGTTTGAATACTCGGAAGCCACCATCAAAGGTTGCAGAGGGATAATCTCCGGCAATTTTCTTAGCCGCACGACGGATACGCTCTTTGCCGATTTCGGGAATGGTTTCATATCCAAGCGTTCTTGCGGCACTTCCTTCTGTACATTCCTCTTGTAACTGCACCATTATAAATTTTCTATTACCGCTATCTGTTGCATTTTGTTCCATGACAGCGTGAGCTGCAGTAGCAGAACCAGAAAAGAAATCTAACACAATATCGTTGTTATCAGGCAAAGATACAAGACGGAGAATCTGTCGAAGCATTTTAGTCGGTTTGGGAGTATCAAACGGAGCAATGCCATCAAACAATTTCATCTGCTCTTTCGTTCCCTGTGTTGTAGTACCACACTTTTCACCTGTCCACCAATTCGTGTCAATTGTTCCAAACATCTTCTTTTCTTCGTAAAACACTTTTAATTGAGGACGTGATGTGCCTGTCTTCCCAAAGACAATGCGATTGTCTGCCAGCAATTTTTTGTATGAACTTTCCTCGGTACGCCAATGTCTACCGCTTGGAGGGAGAAACTCTTCACCAGTAATTGGATTAGTAATTTTGTAGGTTAGATTAGGACGAACATTAGGCGCATCAAATGGATCTGCTTTCCAAGGACCTCGAGGGTCATTGTCGGGATTACTGAAGGCATCTTCGGAAAGAGTGAGTGGCAAACAACAGAATGAAGGTTCAGAAAACCAAGTGTCTGCATTACTCTCTTTTAATCTTCGATTCTCAAATCGTCTTTTTTTGGCATAGGCAACAACATATTCGTTGTTTACGCTTATATCAGTGTCATTTTGCATTGACTGACGAGATTGCCATGGAAATTGAGCCACAAAATTTTCAGCCCCAAAGACCTCATCACATATTTTCTTGAGATTGTCTACTTCATTGTCATCGATAGAGATGAAAATCGCCCCGTTATCAGCCAATAGATTTCTGGCAAGTAAAAGACGAGGATATATCATGCTACACCAATCCGAGTGAAATCTTCCGTTGCTTTCGGTGTTTTGAAAAAGACGGTTCCCTTCATCATCTGTTTGCCCAATATCTAAGCTGTATTCGCTTGCACTTTGATAGAAATTATCTCTATAGACAAAATCGTGTCCGGTATTGTACGGAGGGTCAATATAAATTAGCTTGACCTTACCCAGGTAGCTTTCCTGCAGAAGTTTCAGAACTTCCAGATTGTCACCCTCAATATAGAGATTCTCGGTGGTATCCCAATTCACGCTTTCTTCCTTGCAAGGACGCAGAGTCTTACGGATAGGCTTATTGGCCTCTACGATAGCAGCCTTCTTGCCAACCCAAGTAAATTCGTAGGCTTCGTCGCCCTCGATAACATCGCCGGACAGCATCTGACGGAGCAGGTCAAAGTTGATGGCTTTCTTCATCTTGCCATCTTCGCCCATGGTTTCAGTGATGCAGTTGGGGAACAACGCACCTATTCTCTCAATGTTTTGTGCCGTCATGTCAACGGACTCCATTCTCATTTTATCCATTAGTTGGAACCTCCCGTTATTTTGATTAAGAATTTCATGACAACACTTGTTAACTCTATAATGTACTCGATTTCATTTCCATTTACAGCGTCATTGTGTTTAACATGATTATTCTGAAAGTCTGTGTAATACTTGATTACTTGTTGAACCATGTTTCTTAATTCGACAGATGCACCGGATGTTTTAAGTACCGAGCCTATCTCTGGAATTTGATTCTCAAGACTTTTGTTATTGCCAAGAACATCCTTGACGAGCAACTCAAAAGCG
>CALIBA010000118.1 GCA_938045435.1 uncultured Selenomonas sp. | reverse complement strand
GTTATGACACGTGTACGTCAGCTTAAAGATGTATATCGTGTGACGCGCACGCTTGGAGGATCACAACTTTTGAATGGCAATGAATCTGAGCGGTAGGATGGGGGCTATGTGGATTGTCTTTTGTGGCGTTGTATGGTAATATTTGACTGTGATTTTGTGCACGGGTGCGTGCATGATGCGGGGGCGTGATTGGGAGGATGTACTGATATGGTACGGATTCTGTCAACGCCGCAAAGAGGTGTATCATAATGGATGAACAGAAAACGGTGATGTTTTCCTATGAGGAAGATCAGCCCAAAGCGGATGTCGTGATACGGGAAGTCAGCTCTGCTATGCGGGAGAAAGGCTATAATCCGATCAATCAGCTGGTGGGCTACTTGCTCTCAGGGGATCCTGCCTATGTTACAAGTCATAAAGATGCGCGCAGCAAGATCCGAAGCCTTGAGCGTGATGAACTGCTCGATGAATTGATCCGATTTTATTTGGAGCATGCACAGTGAAGCGGTTCATGTCCCTTGATATTGGGGATGCGACTATTGGCGTTGCTGTCAGTGATCCATTGGGGATTACGGCGCAAGGCATCGAGACCATTCGTCGGAGTGATTTATCGGCAGATTTATCGCGTCTTGGACAGCTTATGCAAGAATATGAAGTGGAGGCGCTTGTTGCAGGGCTGCCGAAGCATATGAATGGAACAGAAGGCACGCGCTGTGAAATGGTTCGTGCATTCATGGAAGAAGTTCAGCAGCAGTTCCCTGCTGCGCAGGTGTTCTATTGGGATGAACGCCTTTCGACAGTCGCGGCTGGACGGGTTCTGCTGGAAGCGGATGTTTCGAGAAAAAAGCGGAGAAAGGTCATTGACAAAATAGCGGCTGTGTACATTCTGCAAGGTTTTTTGGAGCATCGCGCGAGGTGCGCAGGGATCTGAAAATGTCGGCAATAGATGTGATAGGAATAACAAATGATGAGTAAGAGGTGCTGAAATGGGAGAACATGAAGAAGTTCATGATGAGGATGTTATTGTTGTTATTATGAATGAGGATGGTGTAGAGACTTATTATCGTGAGGAAATGATCATTCCCATCAACAATGAGCGGTTTGCCGTGCTTGTTGCTCTTTCGGCAGCTTCAGAAGAAGAACTCGATGGTGCCGAAGAGGAAGACGAAGCGATTATCGCAAAGATTCTCGTGGATGAAAACGGTGAGGATGTTTATGTGGATCCGTCCGATGAAGAATTTGCGGCAGTTCTCAGTGCTTATGAACTCCTCGATGCATCCGGGGAAAGCTAAGGGGCTTTTGTTGTAGCTGCCATCTTAGGGGGATGGCGGCTTTTTCTTCAACAGGAGCGGTTTTGCCTATGAGAGGGAGGATTCGCTTGAAGCGATCATTACAGGGAGTATTGGATCTCTTAAATACCAGCGAACTGCGGGCGTCGTTTTATGCAGTATATCGGGGAAGGGGAACGGATGCCCAAAAAAAGAGAGTTCTTTTTTCTGGCGCGATATTAGCGTTGATCTTCCTTATCATCTTTTTGGTGATTCCTTCAGATACGAAGACCACGGAGCCGGTATCTCATGGGACACCCGTCTATTTTACAGTGCGTCCCGGTATGACGGTGAGTGATATTGGAACAGCACTCTATGCGCGTGGGATTATCGACAGTGAGTTTAAGTTTTGGTGGACAGCAAAGCTAAACGGATTTGAGAACAAGGTTAAGAGTGGAACTTTTGCCATGGAGACAGGGATGACGGCAAGAGATGCGCTTGAGATATTGGTGTATGGAGATACGGCAGTCATTCGGTTTACGATCCCAGAAGGGTTTAGTGTTCGTGATATTGCCGACCGATTAGAGAAGGAGGGGATCGTGCAGGCAGATGAATTTATGACGCGTGCAAAACACTATAGACCCTATAGTTATGTGGAGGAACATGATGAGGTGCGTTATGCGGCCGAAGGGTTTCTGTTTCCAGATACTTACGAGATCAATGATTCCATCAGTGTGGATACGATCCTTAAGATGATGGCAGAGAATTTTGACCATCGTTTGACGAAGGAGATGCGTACGCGTGCGGCAGAAATGAATCTTTCCATTTACGATCTTGTTACCCTTGCTTCGATTGTCGAGAAAGAAGCGTATCATGATGAGGATCGCCCCATCATTGCGCAGATCTTTTTGAGACGATTGCAGATCGGCATGCCGCTTCAGGCAGACCCAACCATTCAGTATTTGTTGAATCAACCGAAGGAAGATCTGCTCCTGCGCGATACAGAGATTGACTCCCCCTATAATACCTATCAGAACGGCGGGCTTCCCCCTGGGCCAATCGCAAATCCAGGCACAGCTTCTATTATGGCTGTGCTCTACCCTGCAGATACGAATTATTTATATTTTGTGGCAGACCGAAATGGAAACAATTATTATGCGACCAATTATGCAGACCATTTAGCACTTGTGGAGCAAGTCCGCTGATGGTTTGTGGAGGAAGAACGATGAGACGGCGTCCTGAGCTTTTAGCACCCGCGGGAACGATGGAAAAGCTCAAAATGGCCCTCATCTATGGGGCAGATGCTGCCTATCTTGGAGGACAGCAGTTTGGGCTGCGTGCATTTTGCGGGAATTTTACTCACGAGGAAATTCGTAAGGCAATCCATTTTGCACATACATTAGGGAAAAAGATCTATATCACGGTCAATATTTTTCCACATAACGAAGATATGAATGCACTGCCCGCATTTTTGCGGTTTCTTGCAGAAGTTGGTGCAGATGCTGTTTTGATTGCAGACCTGGGTGTCTTTATGATGTGCCGCGAGGTTGCACCAGAGCTTCCTGTTCATATCAGTACGCAGGCAAACAATACGAACTGGAGAACCGTGAAGGCTTGGCAGGAACTTGGTGCAGAGCGTGTTGTGCTTGCGCGGGAGCTGTCCCGCGAGGAGATACGTGAGATTCGTCAGCATACAGATGTAGCACTTGAGATGTTTGTTCATGGGGCGATGTGCATCTCCTATTCTGGGCGGTGTCTATTGAGCAGTTACTTTACAGGACGTGATGCGAATGCCGGCAGCTGCGCACAGTCCTGTCGCTGGAAGTATGCCATCGTTGAAGAATCACGTCCTGGGCAGTACTATCCTATTGCTGAGGATGAGCGCGGTACTTATATCATGAATTCTAAGGACCTTTGTCTTCTTCCGTATCTGGATGAAGTGATCGACTGCGGTGTGGACAGCCTAAAGATTGAAGGGCGCATGAAGAGCGTTCATTATGTTGCAAGCGTTGTTAAAACATATCGTGCCGCGATCAATGCCTGTATGTCGGAGGCGCCTTTTACTGTGCAGAAAGAATGGCTGACAGAACTTGAGAAGGTATCGCATCGCGCGTATACAACGGGCTTCTTTTTAGAGAAACCAACGGAAAAAGATCAAATCTATGGCTCATCCACCTATGAGCAAAGTTCGGATTTTATAGGGATTGTACATGCCTATGACGACGCTGCTGGAGTAGCAACAGTGGAGCAGCGCAATCACATGAGGATCGGGCAGGAGATTGAACTGTTTCAGCCACATCTTCCTGTATTTCGTCAGACATTGATGGAAATGTGGGATGATATGGGGACACCCATTATGACAGCGCCCCATCCACAGCAGATGTTGCGTATACGCATGGTACAGCCTGTTGAACCAAACAGTATTCTGCGCCGGGATTGTGCGCGTTAGGAGAGCGTTTTATGTCACAAATGGTGCGCTGTTTCGCATGTGCTGTTGGGCGTGTGCAGGGGGTTGGCTTTCGTATGTTTGTACGCCAGCAGGCCGTGATGCACGACATCACGGGATGGGTAAAGAATATGCCTGATGGAACGGTAACAATGGAATTGCAGGGGGCATCATCTGCGGTGGAGGCTGCATTTACAGCGATACGGAAGGGGAATTATTTCATCCATGTGGAGCAGCTTTCTGTCGAGCCGCGCGATATGATTTCGGGGGAACGGGATTTTTCGATTCGATATTAGGAGAAAAAATGGCTCATATACTTGTGCTGCATGGTCCAAATCTGAATCTATTGGGGATGCGTGAACCGGAAATCTACGGCCGCACCACCCTTGCCGACATTAATGCCGGCCTGCAGGCGCGCGCGTAGCCGTAGGTGGGCAGGACGTGGTTGGTGCCGCTGGCGTAGTCGCCGACGCTTTCCGGCGAGTACGCGCCGAGGAAGATGGAGCCGGCGTGGGCAATCTGCGGCAACAGCGCGCGCGGCGCGGCGGTGTGGATGATGAGGTGTTCCGGCGCGTAGGCGTTGCTGATGGCGACGGCCTGGTCAAGGTCGGCGGCGAGGATGCTGCGGCTGTGCGCGAGTGCTTTGGCAGCCGTGTCGGCGCGCGGCAGGGCGGCCAGTTGTCGCGCCAGTTCGCTTTCTGCTGCGGCGATGAGCGCGGCACTGTCGCTGACGAGGATGACTTGTGAGTCGGCGCCGTGTTCGGCCTGCGAGAGGAGGTCGGCGGCGACCCAGGCGGGGTTGGCGGTTTCATCAGCAATGACCAGCACTTCGGACGGCCCGGCGGGCATATCGATGGCGGTGCCGTGCTGCTGCACCTGCCGCTTGGCTTCGGTGACGTAGGCGTTGCCGGGGCCGAAGATTTTATCGACGGCGGCGATGCTTGTCGTGCCGTGGGCGAGGGCGATGATGGCCTGCGCGCCGCCCACCGGGTGGATGGTGTCAATGCCGCAGAGGGCGGCGGCGCAGAGGATTTCATCGGCGACCGGCGGCGGGGTACAGAGCGCGATGTGGCGGCAACCGGCGCGGCG
>CALIBA010000117.1 GCA_938045435.1 uncultured Selenomonas sp. | reverse complement strand
CGACCCCCACCTTGGCAAGGTGGTGCTCTACCACTGAGCTACTTCCGCATCCTACTCGGGCGACTTGCGCCAACCAATGAGCAATATTTTAACAAGAGAACGCCCTTCTGTCAAGGCCTATTTTCAGTTGCGTGCTATGGAAAGGCTACAGCATATGTATACCATGCAAATACCGCACCTTGTAGGTGATCGGGAGGCTCCTTACCTTGACAGAGATATTTTGCCGTTGCTATAATGAGACGGCTTTTCTTTCGCTTGGAGGAACTTTTATGAACGAAAAGAGCTTTCCCCTAGATGAGGCGCAGACCAGAGCGCTCATAAAACGCTTTCCAACCCCCTTTCACCTTTACGATGAACGCAAAATACGCGAGAATTACCGCCGTCTGCGCGACGCATTTCAATGGGCGCCCAAATTCCGCGAGCACTTTGCTGTCAAGGCTCTGCCGAATCCACGCATTTTGCAGATACTCCACGAGGAGGGAGCGGGAACAGACTGCAGCAGCACCCCCGAGCTGCTTCTCTCATCTGCGGCAGGAATCACGGGGGAAGAGATCCTGCTCACATCAAATAATACCCCATATGAAGAGTTTCAGCAGGCCATCACACTTGGTGCCGTCATCAATCTCGATGACCTCTCCCATCTCCCCTATATGGCAGAACATGCAGGTCTTCCAAAGGTGCTGTGTTTCCGCTACAATCCCGGGAATCTCATACAGGGCAATGAAATCATCGGCAATCCCATAGAGGCAAAATACGGTCTGACACGCCCGCAGCTCTTTGAAGGCTACGCCCGCGCACAAGAGATGGGCGTGCAGCGCTTCGGCCTTCACACCATGGTCATCTCTGCGGAGCGGCGCACAGAGGCATTTCTCCTCACCGCGCGCATCATGTTTGAACTTGCCGTAGAGCTGAAGGAGCATCTCGGCATTCATCCGGAGTTCGTCAATCTCGGCGGCGGCTTTGGCATCCCGTACCGCCCCGAAGAATCCCCCGTAGACTTTGCGGCTGTCGGCACCGGCATCCACAAGCTGTATAATGAGATCATGCGTCCGGCGGCACTTGGCGATGTTGCCATCGTCACCGAAAGCGGCCGTGCCATGACCGGTGATGCAGGGTGGCTCGTTTCCACCGTTCTGCATGAAAAGGACACCTATAAAAAATACATTGGACTAGATTCCTGCATGGCGAACCTCATGCGCCCCGCACTTTACGGCGCGTACCATCACATCACCATCCTTGGCAAAGAAACGGCGCCCGCTGACTGTGTATATGATATTACAGGCTCCCTCTGCGAGAACAATGATAAATTTGCCATTGACCGCCGCCTGCCGAAAATCGACATTGGCGACATCCTCATCATCCATGACACGGGCGCACATGGCAGCGCGATGGGATTCAACTACAACGGAAAACTCTGGTGCGCCGAGCTTCTCCTGCGCACAGACGGTACCGTCGAGCTGATCCGCCGTGCACAGACCACAGATGATTACTTTGCCACATTAAAATTTGACGGTTCTTTGATCAAGTAAAGTACCTCTAAAAACAAGTCCCCCTATGAGTAATGTTGTAACTCATAGGGGGACTTGTCCATAAATGCCGCGCTATACTCAGTGCAGTACGAGGCTCAGCAGCGCGATTTCGATCATCGCAGAGATGCCGAGCAGGAATGTACCGAAGGTCTGCACGCGATAACCCTGTGTCGGCGTCATTTCGCCAAACTCGGTGACGACCCAGAAATAGGAGTCGTTTGCATGTGAGACGGTCATAGCTCCTGCGCCGATCGCCATACAGACGAGCGTGACCTCAATCGGCGTGTTAAAGCCGAGGATGGGGAGCAGCGGCGCAACAATTCCGGCCGTCGTAATGAGGGAAACAGTAGAGGACCCCTGTGCACTCTTTAGGATGGCTGCGAGCAGGAACGGGAAGAAGATGCCCATGCTGGCAAATATATCCGCATTCTTTTCAATGTAGTTCACCAGATCCGAATGTGCAATCACGGTACCCAACACACCGCCGGCAGCCGTGATAAAGATGATGGGGCCAACTGTCATAAGGCTGTCGTTACAGATGCGGTAAAATTCATCCATACGGTTCGTTGAGACGAGCTGAAACACGGCGCAGAGCATTCCAACAGCAAGTGCAATGATCGGCGTACCAAAGAACCGCACAAGCTCCGGGCCAAATCCGGTGGCACCGGAGACCGCCACAACAGAGGAAATTGCCATCAGTGAGATGGGAAGCACAATCGGGGCAAGTGTACTAAAAGCCGACGGCAGTTTGCCATAGGAGGCGATGAGATCCTTATAAACCTTCGCAACTTCCGAGGGGTCCACTTCCCCCTTGGATTTTACTTTCGTTCCAATCCAACGTGCGTAAAAGTACCCTGTAATCAGCGGGAAAATCGAGCAGAGCAGTCCAAGACCGATGACCTGCAGCAGATAGTCGCCGATGCCGAGGGCACTCGCGGCGGCGATGGGGCCAGGTGTCGGCGGGATGAATACGTGCGAGATGAAAAGACCTGAACTCAGTGCAAAGGTCATAGAGACGGCAGAAACTGCCGTGCGCCGTACAAGTGCCTTGCGAATGGGATCCAGGATAACAAACCCAGAGTCGCAGAATACGGGGATGGAAACAACCCATCCCATGAGCTGCACTGCGATAACGGGATTATCCTTGCCCACAAGGGCAATCATCATATCTGCGAGTTTCAGTGCGCCGCCCGTTTTTTCGAGTACCGTTCCAATCATGGAACCGAGAATGATGACGATACCGATGCTCGTGAACGTCATGGCAAACCCCTGTCCGATGACGGTCGCAAGTCCCGGCTGCAATACCCCGTTGTACCTGTGATCCACAAGCGGGATGCCGGCAACAATCCCAAGCCCAAGCGAAACGAGCATGATGGAGATGAACGGATGAATGCGCAGCTTTGAGATCATGAAGATCATGATGACAATCGCCAGCACAAAGGCAAAGATGAGCGGTAATCCAGTCATACCAATACCTCCTGTAAAACTTTTCACGAATAAAAACGAAATGCCTCATCTCTATTTTAATCCCCTCATAAAGATTTGGCAAGAAAAAAAGATGGACGCGATAAAATCATGCGTCCATCCAGTATATTTATGAAATGCCCTCTTCTAAAAATCGTTCGTCCGCACCTAAAACAGCGCCTCTGGCACTATATGGTTTTGCTGTGCGGGACTAGCCTGCGATTCCGAGGATTTTGTCCAGTTTCTCACGGTCATAGCTGACGGCAAACGCTGCATCGTCTGCCGTTGTGACGGGAACGATGGTATCGCCCGAGAGCTTCCGACAGGCCTCAAGTGCCGCAGGATCATGTTCGATATTGTATTCTTGATATGCTATGCCACGGTATTTCAGATATTTCTTTACCTTATCACACCATGGACAGACGGTGATGGAGTAAACCTTTACCACTTGCGTCTCCTCCTTATGCGTCGATGAGTTTGTCGATGGCAGCCTGGTCGAATCCGCGCACGTACTCTCCGCTCTCGGCGAGGATAACGGGGCATGCGGCCTCGCCCGTGAGTTTGACGAGATCATCATAGGCGGCGGGCTCCTTTTCGATGTCGCGCACCGTGTAGGAGACCCCCTTCTTGTCGAGATACTTCTTTGCCTTTGTGCACCATGGGCAGGCATCAAATGAAAAAACTTGAATCATGGGAATTCCTCCTTATCGTTTATATGAACTAAATCGTAGATTTCTAAATTATTTCCTTAGACTTGCGAGATATTTCTCCGCATGGAGTGCTGCGGTCGTCCCATCAGCAGCGGCTGTCGTGAGCTGGTGGATTTCCTTTTCACGAATATCACCGGCGGCAAAAACGCCCGGAATCTCTGTGCGGCAGTTCTCATCGGCTGCAATATAGCCGCTGTCCGTAAGCGCAAGCTGGTGGGCGAAGAGATCTGTATTGGGCAATACGCCAATATTGACGAAAAGACCGTCCATCGGCAGTGTCTCTGTCTTTCCTGTATCTTTATGGAGCAGTGCAAGGGCAGTCAGACGGTCGTCCCCTACGAGATGCTGAATCTCCGTTTCGAGCATAACCGTGACTTTCTTATTTGCATAGAGCGCGTCCTGTGAGGATTTGTCTGCACGCAGCTGTGAGCGATGGATGAGGTAGAGATGGCTGGCATATTTCGTCAGGAAATTCGCAGCATCCACGGCTGCGTTCCCGCCACCCATGACCCCGATGATCTTGTCCTGATAGGTATGCCCGTCACAGAGCTCGCAGTAGTGCACGCCGCGGTTGAAATAATGCGGCTCCTCCGGCAGAGGAAGTTTACGCCTGTTCATACCAGCAGCAATGATGATGACGGGCGTCTCGTAAATATACGTCTCTGTCTCAACAATCTTCGGTGTGCTCTTGAGATCGACGCGCTGAATGATGTCAAACTCATCAAGCTCCGCGCCGAAATTTTTCGCCTGCGCCTCTAGTGTGCCAATCAGCTCCATACCACTGACTTTATGAAACCCCGGATAGTTCTCAATATCCGCTGCCGTTGCAATCTGACCGCCGACGAGCGAATTTTCAAGCACCATCGTCCTAAGGTTCATGCGCCCGGCATAAAGCGCAGCGGTCAGTCCTGCCATGCCCGCGCCGATGATAACAACATCTTTTTGGATGTGTTCCTTTGCCATAGAATCATCTCCTTTAAGAAGTTTTGACTTTTTGATTATTATAGCATACTTGTCAAGCCGCGGCTGTGATAAAGGGCACAAAAATAGCCCACACTCCACTGTGGACTATCTTTGCTGTGTATTATATTTTAG
>CALIBA010000116.1 GCA_938045435.1 uncultured Selenomonas sp. | reverse complement strand
TATCACGCGCGACATTCTTGTCCGCATAGGAGGCGGTAGAAGTGTTCACCGGCTGGCCGCTTGCATCATTGATCAGCGCGAGGTCAACGATGCCGCTCCCGTGTTGAATAGTTCGATTGCCGTCGGTGTGCTCCGCCATTCCGTCGTAAACCTTCGTGATTTCCTTCGTCACCGCCTGAATCTGCGCAGGGGTAATACGCCCTGCTGCTGTAACAGCATCTTTTGGATCTGTGCCGTTGACAGCCTCGAGGTTACGTTTGTCGACAGCCGAGGCACCAAAATAATAGTTGCGGAGGGGGCTATTGGTCCCATCATCCGTAGCTGCAATGATGTTATAGGCAACATGATCCGCCTCGGAGACATGGGATGTCGTATCCGCAACCGATGTCCCTTTGATGAAGTGCCCCTGAGCACCTGCGATCTTAAAGTGAATCTTTCCCTCATCATCAGCGACGATCCCCGTATCCGTGGCGGGTGCCGCATTCTCTGCGACGAGCTTCTCGTCGCTCTTAAGCGTAAAAATGTCCGTGCCGTCGTAGACCTTCTCCGCGTCGGCACGAACGCCGTTTCGGAGCACCTGAAAGCCCGAGTTCTTGATCAAGCGCCGCTCGATCTTACCCGTTCCGGTCTGTGTATCTGTTACGGTATAGTTCCCGCCGAGGGCGTTTGCAAGTCCCGTATAGGTAACAGTCTTGTTGTCACCCGCATGTTTGGTGTTATAGGTGCTCGTAATCGTACTGGGAAGCGTCGGACCGGATGCGCCAAAATCACGCGTGATAATGCCGCCGTTTTCTCCATCATCGTAGGAGTCTACAGCAATCTTCGTATTGGTGGTCGTGCCGTCATAGATCTTATCCGCACTCTTAAACTTAAACACCACCGAGCGCGGTGTGATCGTACCAAGCCCCGTCAAGTTTTTCGTCTTTGTAACAGGCGTGCTCGTCGCGGGCGTCGCCTGGGCGGAGAATGTATAGTTCTGTGCCTCGTCTGCATTGGCGATGGAGAACTTTGCCGTGTAGGTGACGGTCTTCGTGGTCGGTGTCCCGCCCGAATAGGCAACGTTCTTCGTGCCGTAATCCGCCGTGGACTCATTCGTCACCGTGTCGCCGCTCTCGATGCCGTTCAGCTGAACGATGTTGTCGCCGGTTTCGTTATGCGCCGGGAGGGCATCATAGACCTTCGTAATGTTGCCTTTAACCGCTGCAGTAATGGTCTTCGGCGTGATCGTTCCCTTGCCCTGCGCATCAAAAGTCGCTGCATCGGTGAGTGCATTGTCCCGACCCGTGAACACCCAGTAGTCGGAGAGCAAATGATGCTCACCGTAGATTGCATCCACGTGCGTTCCATCTGCCTGCGCCTTGACGTTATAGGCAATCTTCTCCGCCGTCGCAACGTTTTTCGTATCCGTCGTGCCGTCGCTCTTCTTGAACTTCGCCGTGTTCCCCGTCAACGCAAATGTAATATAGCCCCGATCGCGCTCAACGATGCCCGTTGTGTCCGTTGTGTCAGCCTGATTCGAGGAGAGATAGACCGTAGACGTATCTAACGTATAATTCTCATTGCCGTTATAGACCTTGGTTGCATCTGCTCCGGCATGGGTTCCTTTATCGTAGACTTTGAAATTATCGACTTTGATCTGACGTCGGTAGATGTCTCCCTTAAGGTCAATTTTGTCATCGGTGAGCTTTGTCGGCGTGCCGCTCGGCAATTTATAGTAAAGTTCGTAGTTGTCTTTGTCCGCACCCTTGAGTTTGACATTTTTGTAGCGAATAATCTGGTTATTCCCAGCGTGAATCTGCGCGTTGCCGGAAGCGTCCACATACGTTGGATTGGAGATGTCTTCCAGTGCGACATCATCTTTATTTCCGGTACCCGCATCCGTTTTGACATTGGCCGTGACGGTATTGCCGTCAACCATCAGCGTAAGGGCTTCATTGATCGCAGCATTCGTCGCCGCGTCCATCCCTGCCGCATTCACAGCATCCGTTCCGTCATAGACCTTGCTCGCAGTGTCCTTTATAACATTGAGAATCAGCGGGGCCTTTGTTACACTGGCCCAGCCTTTTATGCCGGGATTCGCCGTGAAATTAAAGCTGCCGACGTCATAGTTGTCTTTATTCGTTCCGGCAAAGGTTATGCTGCCCGTAAAAGTGACAGGCTTGTTGTCAGCAACAGATTTGTTGTCGAGTGTCGCTGTGAAATCACTCGAGGGAGTGATTGTGATCTTCCTCGCAGAGTCAGGATCATTCAGATCCTCATTGGTAAAACCGGTCGCCTTGAGGCCGCCTCCGGACAACGCCTTCTTAAACGCCTCCGTTATATCTTTCGTTCCGTCATACATGCGGGTGACAACGAAGCTGGAGTCCTGCACATCGATCTTGCGTTTATCAATAGTCACGTTGACGCCGCGCAGGTTTGGGCCGTCCTGATCCGACCAAAGCATGGCTTTTGTACCCGCGTTGCGGATGTTTTTGTCACGGTCAAGCGATGTCGGGCTTGCATCCTCATACGCAAATATCAGATTCTTCTGAGCGCCCGAGAGGGTCTTATCATAGCCCACATTATCTTTGCCGCCGATGTTGCCGTCGCCGTCAACAATCTTGATGATCTTGCTGTCATAGGTCAGCTTCCCTGTCGGGATGTCTGCATGATTGTTTGAGACCGCCGAAGAATCCGCCACTGGCGTGCCGTCTTGATTAAATTTGCGGTATTTATACTCCACACCGACCGAACCGGCAGAGTCCACACGTCCGTTCATAAACGCAGTCAACATCGGCAGTGTACGCCCCTCGTAAATGCGCCACTTTGCACCGGGTTCGCCTGTATTGTTGATATCCCAGCCGGTGTAGCTGCCGGCAGCATACGCATTCATGTTAGGCATTTGCGGTGAAGACAGGCGATTCATTTTTCCCGTTGCCGAATTGACAGCGAATACGTTTTTGAATTTCGATCTGATTACATTATCATTTGTAGCAATGGTAGCACTCTTTGTATAGGAGTTCTCAACTCTGGTTGTGCCTACTCCATTCACGCCTCCGAAAAAGAGCGCGAAGTTCTCGGGCGCTGCACTGAATACCGCTTCATTATAGGTGTTCGTAATTGTTGTATTTGCGTCTACAAGGCCTACAATACCGGCCCCATTCGATCCAACCAGTGCCTTACTGTACGAGCCGTCGATTGTTGTACTCGCCGTGTGTCCGGCGAGCCCCGCATGCATCATCTGTTTGCCGTTAACATCTGTGCCTTTTACGTACACATTTTGCAGCATAGAGTAGCTGCTGTCTCCCACTATTCCGCCGGCATACCTACTTCCTGTCCCGGTATTACTCGCAACGGTTCCGCCAACAACACCAAGATTGTGAATGCGTGCACCACTCAGCACGCCAAAAAAGCCAGCATTATCAACTCCAGAGACGTTGATGTTCTGTATTTGAAAGAAATTGCCGTCGAACTTTCCGGTGAATGCGCCGTAGGCATTCCCGCCAATCGGAGTATGTGCCGCATTTGCAAAGTCTATATCGCTTGCAAGCATATAGTTGCCTGCAAGATTCGTCGTATTAATATTATCTAGGTCAGCTTTCGTCGCAACAAGCTGATAATAGTTATCTGCGGCAACTGCATTTGCCCCATTGATTTGATAATCTGCCGCAGCAGGGCTGTGTCCACTCTCATAACCAATATGCGCATAGCCGCCGTTGGCAGCCGTTTCCGTATGGAGGACGACGGGATTTGTCGCTGTTACGTCCGCCTCATTGAGGAATCGAATATGCGAGCCGTGTACCTCGACACTCGTCGCATTGATCTT
>CALIBA010000115.1 GCA_938045435.1 uncultured Selenomonas sp. | reverse complement strand
ATCGGCGTGCTGCCCATCCGCAAACTGCTGGTATCCGACGGCGCCCGAGAGCTTGCCGACGGCGACGGTCTTTTGTGCGCGCGTAAGGCGGTCTATATCGCGCTCGATCTCGGCGCTCCACAGGAGGAGCTTTAGACCGAAGGTCATCGGCTCCGCGTGGATGCCGTGCGTGCGTCCGATGCATGGCGTATGACGGAACTCGTCCGCACGCCGGCGCAGGACGGTGCGCAGTTCGTGCAGTCCCGCAAGGATTAGCCCTGCCGCGTCGCGCATGAGGATGCAGTATGCCGTGTCCTTGACATCGCTGGAGGTAAGCCCCTTGTGGATGTATTTGGAGTCTGCGCCGACATTTTCCTCAAGATTTGTGAGAAAGGCGATGATGTCGTGGTCGGTCGTCTTTTCGATTTCGCAGATGCGCGCGACATCGAACTTCGCGTTCTTCTTGATGTTCTCTGCGGCCTCGGCGGGAATCTCGCCAAGCTCTGCCATCGCCTCGCACGCTGCAATCTCGACGTTTAGGATGGTCTGCCACTCGTTTTCGAGCGACCAGAGATGCCCCATCTCCGGACGTGTATAGCGCTCTATCATGTAATTTCCTCCTGCCCTCTCTCGGGAGCCTGCCGCAGTGCTCTCCCGCAGACATAAAACAACTCCTTTATCATATATCCCAATGCGAAGAATGTCAACGCCGCAGAGGCCTTTTGCCGTGTATATTGTCATAGAGCCGTCATTTGTGAAAGAACCATTTTTATTTCAGAGAGGAGGTATTTAATAGGGGGTGCAGAAAAAAGAGTGCCTTTGCGTATGCACAAAGGCAAGATGCCGTCCGGCATACAGTGGAAAGGGATGATGATATGGAGGATCAGCAGCAGATGAGCCGCCGCACCTTCCTCAAGGCGGCGGCTGCGGCCGGCGTGCTCGCCGCAGGCGGCGCGGGCGTTTGGATGCTTGGCGGGGCGCGTGCCATAGAGCATACGGCAGAGCAGCTTTTAGGGGACTTGTCCGTTCTGCGGCTGCGGCAAATCATCACGAGAGATCCGGGACATACACGCATGCTCATGTGGGAGATGTCGGCGCCGACGGAGCACCTTGCGGCGGAGCTGCGTGCCTTGGGCGCGGACACATCTAAAACACGCCGTTTCCCTGCGGCAGATGACCGCTTTACGGATGACGGCGCAGCGGTGTTCCAGTACGCGGCGCTGCTCGATGGGCTGACGCCGGGCACCGACTATCTGTACCGCATTGTATCGGGCGATGCGGCGACGGATTGGCTGCCTCTTGCCGCGCCCGCAGAGCATGCGGCATACAAAATGCTGATTTTCCCCGATGCGCAGTCGAGCGACTACACGGACTGGCAGAATCTCGCCCGTGCGGCGTGGGCGCGCAATCAGGACGCGGCTCTTTTTTGCGGCATGGGCGACCTCGTGGACAACGGGGAGGACCGCGCTCAGTGGATTGCGTTTTTTGCGGGTCTGACACAGATGCAGCAGGCGGTTCCCTTCGTGCCCGTTATGGGCAACCACGAGACGTACAACCGTGACTGGAAGGTGCGTCTGCCCGAGGCCTATCTGCACTATTTCATCACACCGTCCAATGGCAGCGCCTCGTTTGACCGTTACTACTATTCCTTTGACTATGGCGATGTGCACTATATCGTCCTCTGCACACAGCAGCATGAGATTTCTGCGTTTGCGGACGGGCTTGTCGATGAACAGCTTGCATGGATGCGCCGCGATATGCAGGAGCACCGCAAAAAGTGGAACATCGTCCTCATGCACAAGGATGTCCTGCAATACCGCATCCACGGGCGAGCCGAACGCACGGAGGGGATTGATGAGGAAAATGGGCGCATATGGATGCCCATGTTCGATGCGCTCGGCATTGATATTGTCTTTACCGCGCATCTGCATACCTACCGCAACCGCGGGCATATCTATGCGTTCCAAAAATCTGCGGCGCAAAAAGGCCCGCTCTACATCCTGACAGGGGTCGCGGGCAATGTGCGCTATCCGAATCTCTGGGTGGATCACGCCTTTGATGAGGTGACGCTCCCGCAGCCCGAGACGGACAACTATCTCACCATGGAGATCCGGCAGGATGCCATTGAGGTCGCGTGTTTTCTCCCCGACGGCACGGAGATGGACCGCGTGCAGGTGCGGAAAAGATCGGCTGCGGGATGATTCTCATTGCTCTTTGTCGCACACTGCGTACAGAAAAGGCGTGTATAAAATAGGCAGTAATAAAGAAGGAAAAAGAAATGACCGCATAGAATTCTTTATTAAGATCATGTAAGAGGGGATAAGGTTCATGGGGCGGTCATGCGTATTTCCAATCCGATTGATTATGCAGGAAATAAGGCAGGAAATTTTGCTCGGCAGAAAACAGTGCAAGGAGCAAAATGGGTATATAGAAACACATTTGGGAGAGTTTTTTAATAGGAGGATATGATGAAGAAACAGATTTCACTCATACTATTGTTCTGTGCGCTATGCTCTATTCTATCTGGATGCGGGAAACAAGCAGGCAATGAATTTGTTGGTACATGGAAATATTCAGGAGTTTATAAAGGTGAGCATTATGAAACTTTCTATGTCATTGAAAAGGCAAAAAATGGAGATACATCATACTTAGTTACACGTTATGAACTAGATATAAACAGAGCAAAAAAAGCTTTTTCAGGAAAAATAGAGCTTGCAACCGAAAAAAAACAGTTTCCTGCACAATATAAGGATGGAATCTTAGAAAAGGATCCTTCTGAGAAATACTATCTTGAAGATGGAAAACTAAAAACAAATGTATCTCAAGATATTTACGAACGCGTCAGCGATAAATCCATGACATTTGAAGAAATGAATAACGGGCGCGGTTATCCTGCTCCGAAATAAGCGATACTGTTGCTGCCGTGCCGATCCCTTGGAGCGGTACGGCATTTTGATTCATAGGAAGGAGGTACTTGGTGAAAAGATTTATGCTGCGCTCGACGGCACGGAGATGAACCGCGTGCAGGTGCGGAAAAGATCGGTTGGGGTGGTGATATTCTCCTTGTAAAACATGGCTCCTTGTTGTATAATAGGCATAGAAAGAGTGCTGCCGGTAAACGGTCAGCCCCGTTTAGATTGAGTTCAGAAAACCCCGCCTAGACCTTGGGGGCAGGCGGGTTTTCTTATGCCTTGATAGCGACGAGGATGAACAGCGTCACCAAGAGCAACGCGCGTAAATCGTGCATCGTCATGGGCACCGCCCCCTTTCAGGGGCTAAGAATCGACCGCCTACCGTTTTGGCAGCATCTACAAACATTATACCATATCAGACAGCACTGCGGCTGTCTTTTTTCGTTGGAGATGAACTTCTGCCAAGATGTAAACTGAATAAAATAAATCAGTTGACAGTAAAATCCAAAACGTGTATGATAACATAGATTTATTTAATCAATAAATGCGGTTGGAGGTATCTGAACATTATGAAACTAAGGGAAATAATTCTCTGCGGGCTTTTTATTGCGCTCGTCGCGGTCGGTGCGTTTGTCCGCATTCCGGTCGGCACGGATGTCTATACGCTGCAGTTTCTCTTTACACTGCTCGCGGGGCTGGTGCTCGGTGCGCGGCTCGGCGCGGTTGCGGTCGGCACCTATGTCGTCATGGGGCTGGTCGGCATCCCCGTTTTTGCCTCGGGCGGGGGGCCGGGATATATCCTTCAGCCGACGTTCGGCTACCTTGTGGGATTCATTGTGCAGGCATATGTGACGGGGGCACTTGTACGGTGCGCCGCGCCGACTTTTCGCCGCGTATTTGGTGCGACGCTTGTCGGGATGGCCATTGTCTATCTCTTTGGCATCTCGTATTTCTACATCGCCTCGAACTATATCATTGATGCGCCCATTGGATTTTGGGCGGCGCTCTGGTTCTGCGGGGTATTGCAGGTTGTGCCGGACGCCTTGCTGTGTCTTATGGCTGCCACGGTTGGCATGCGTATGCAAAAGGCGGGGCTATGGTTGTAGTGCTGCGCGGCAGAGACATGGATCAATAGATGAGGAGCGCATATGATGGGCAAGGCATTATTCATCACGGGCACGGGGACAGATGTCGGTAAAACTTATGTGACGGGACTGATTGTAAAGTGTCTGCGCGAGGCGGGGCTTTCGGCGAGTTATTACAAGGCGGCACTCTCAGGGGCAGAGACGGCAGAAGATGGAAGTCTCCTGCCGGGCGATGCGCTTTATGTGCGCCGCATCGCGGGGCTTATGGAGCCGGCAGACGAACTCGTTTCCTATGTTTACCGCGATGCCGTCTCGCCGCATCTGGCGGCAAAAATCGAGCATCGCCCCATGGATTTTGACAAGATAGAGCGTGATTTTCAGCGGGCAAAGGCGCGCACAGACTATTTGACGGTCGAGGGCAGCGGCGGCATCATCTGTCCCCTGCGCTGGGATGAAACGGCGCATGTGGTGCTGGACGATCTCGTTCTGCGCCTTGGTCTGACGGCACTTGTCGTTGCCGATGCGGGGCTTGGTACCATCAACGCCGCCGTGCTGACGGCAGAGCACATGAGGGCACGCGGCATCCCTCTCTGCGGCTTTATCTTCAACAACTGGCAGGGCGGCATCATGCAGGAGGATAACCGGCGTATGGTGGAGGAGATGACAGGCGCCCCCGTGCTTGCCTGCGTGGCGCGTGGTGCCGCTGCGCTGCCGATGCAGGCGGAGGCACTCGCTGCGCTGTATGCGTGAAAAGGCGCATATAGGGGGCGCTTAGGTGGGCACACCTCATCTGTACACTCCACAACATCTGACATAGAGCCGTAATTTGACAAAGAGAAAAACCGCCCCAAAAGGAGAATGTATTATGCCGACAATCGAACAGCGCGACCTGCGCCATATCTGGCATCCGTGCGCCCAGATGAAGGACTACGAGGATCTGCCACCCATGGTCATCGACCACGCGAAAGGCGTGTGGCTCTATGACGTGTACGGCAGAGCATATCTTGATATTGTAAGCTCGTGGTGGGCGAACCTCCTCGGGCATGCAAACGATACGATCAATGCACGCATCACAGCACAGCTGGGGCGTCTTGAGCACGTGATCTTTGCGAATTTTTCCCACCGCCCTGCGATTGCGCTCGCGGAGCGCCTTGCCGCACGCGTCCCGGAGGGGCTGACGAAATTCCACTTCAACGACAACGGTTCCTCTGCGGTCGAGGCGGCGCTCAAGATGGCGTTTCAATACTGTCAGCAGACGGGGCGCACGCAAAAGACGCGTTTTATGTGTCTGTCGGAGGGCTACCACGGCGAGACGATCGGTGCGCTCTCTGTCGGGAGCATGGATCTCTTTGCCAAAATGTATCAGCCCATGATGATGGACAACATCCATGTGGAGGCGCCCGACTGCTATCGCTGCCCGTTTGGAAAGGTGCGCGGGCATTGTGCCTGTGAATGTTTCTGCCATGCCGAGCGTGCCTTTGAAATGCACGGGAAAGAGACGGCGGCGATGATCGTGGAGCCGCTTTTGCAGGGGAGTGCGGGTATGCGCATCTATCCCGAGGCGTATCTCAAGAAGCTGCGTGCGCTCTGCGATGCCCATGACGTGCTCCTCATTGCCGATGAGATTGCAACGGGCTTTGGCCGGACGGGGCGCCTCTTTGCCACAGAGCGTGCGGAGATCACCCCTGACATCATGTGCGTATCGAAGGGGCTGACGGGCGGCTATATGCCCATGTCCATCACCATCGTCAAGGAGAAGATTTACGAAGCATTCTATGCGGATTGGAGCGAGGGCAAGGCGTTCATGCACAGTCATACTTATGCGGGCAATCCGCTCGGCTGTGCGGCGGCGCTCGCCGTGCTCGACATTATCGAGGAGGAAAATATTTTAGAGCGGGCAGAGGGAACGGCGGCATGGCTGACAGGGCGCATGATAGACACCTTCGGCGCACATCCAAACGTCGGGGAGATCCGCCACATCGGGCTGATTCACGCGGTGGAGCTCGTTGCGGATCGGGCAGAAAAGCGTCCTTTTGACAGCAAGCGGCGCCTCGGCTATGCCATTTACCGCAGCGCCTTGCGGCACGGGCTTGTCCTGCGTCCCCTCGGTGATGTGCTTTACTTCAACCCGCCGCTGAACATTACACGGGAAGAACTGGATATTGCCATCAAAGGGATGCAGGAGGCCATGGATGAGGTGCTCGGCGCATAATATAGACTCTTTGTAAATGTTGTGGTGTGCCCACCACGCGAACACCTTGCTCTGCAAGCGGACATGCGCTTATCTGCCTAAATACCGGCGGATTTCTTAAACGCGCTTCGCCTCCCCGAAAGAAGTCCGGCGGGGCGTACCGCACAAGCGGTCAATATCATCCAATCACACTTCGCTGAACGCTCGTGTTCTTGGGATATTTTCGCATACGACCTGTTGCCCAATCAGCTTCGTCCTACGGACTTGCTTCTTGGACAGGTCAGTATTTTTCCGCTTGCTCCACTAGGGTTTGCTTAGGAGCATCGCTGTCTGCATTCTTCTGTAACATTTATCATAGAACCGGAAAAAGGAAGGTTCAGCCGGGCGAAATGCCAAAGACGCATAGAAACAGGCGCACCCATATTGGGTGCGCCTGTTTTGTCTTAGGATATGTCCTGTATGGTGTTTTAGAAGCTCCAGCGCAGACCTGCGTCCATGCGCCATGCGGTCTTAATATCGCCGCCAAAGG
>CALIBA010000114.1 GCA_938045435.1 uncultured Selenomonas sp. | reverse complement strand
ATGATTACGCGGCTCGTTGCAAACAAAGGACTTGATCTTGTCGTCCGCGTGATTGATGAGATCCTGCAGCATGAAGATGTCCAGTTCGTACTGCTCGGGACGGGAGACCGCAGCTATGAGGACTGGTTCAAGGAGCTTGCATGGCGTTATCCAAACAAGACTTCCATCAATATTCGTTTTTCCAACGAACTCGCGCAGCGCATCTATGCGGCGTCGGATATTTTCCTTATGCCGTCCATGTTCGAGCCATGCGGCCTTGGACAGCTCATTGCCATGCGCTATGGCTCGATTCCCGTCGTACGTGAGACGGGTGGTCTAAAGGATACCGTCGTTCAGTTTGACCGCGCGGATGTGGACAAAGGGAATGGGTTCCTCTTCTATGAGTACAACGCACATGAAATGATGTATGCCTTAAAACGTGCTCTCGCGGCCTATGCCAACCTGCGTGAATGGCGCCAGCTTGTCTTTACGGCGATGCACAGCGACTTTAGCTGGACGCGTTCAGCGAAGCAGTATGAAAAACTCTACGAACACATTGTCGGCAGAGGCTGAAAATGTCGTCGTCCTGCGTACACCGCATGTGTATATCTTTATGAGAGTACCTCCTGCGCTGCATCACCCTGATGAAATCGCTGCAAGTCATAAGAGCCTTTCGTACACAGCATGAAGGCTCTTATGACTGACATACGGTCAGCGATTCATGGATTGTTTTGAAGAAAGGAGAGGGTGCAATGCTGGAAAACTACCAGGTGGAACACAACTCTCAAAATATCTACTATCGTTCAATTGTCGGAGCGGCAGAGGCAGGTGGGCGGATTCGTCTCGGCATCCGTATTCGTACACAGGAGCATATTCATCAGGTGCTCGTACGGCTCTGGCAGGATCGAACGGGAGAGCACTTGATTCCCTTGGAGACGAAGGACGTGCAGGGCGAACAGTATTTTTATACCTGTTGGGCCAAACTGCCGGATTGCGGCTGTCTGGTTTGGTACTACTTTATCATCACGACGGACAGCGGTACTTATTTTTATGGCAATAACGAGGAGCGGCTTGGCGGTGTCGGCACGCTCTCACGGGAGGCGCCCTCATCCTATCAAATAACGATTTACAACAAGGGGGCGCATACGCCCGATTGGTTCAAGAATGCCGTTATGTACCAAATCTTCCCTGACCGCTTCGCGCGGGCAGGTGATACAATTGTCCGCAAGAAAGGGGCGGTCATCCGCACGGACTGGACGGACGACCCCATGTATCTCAAGGATCCCGATACAAAGGAAATCATAGCCTATGACTTCTTTGGCGGAAATCTGCGCGGGATCATCGGCAAACTCGATTATTTGCAGGAACTTGGAATCTCCTGTATTTATTTCAATCCTGTGTTCGAATCGGAGAGCAATCACCACTATGATACAGGCGATTACCACAAGATTGATCCCGTGCTTGGCAGTATTGAAGACTTTCGCGATCTTGTGACACAGGCCGGAGAGCGTGGCATTCGCATCATTTTGGATGGTGTATTCAGTCATACAGGGAGCAACAGTATCTATTTCAATCGACGTCAGCAGTACAGCTCTCTAGGGGCCTACCAGTCGAAGGAATCACCGTATTACTCATGGTACCATTTTCGCAACTATCCCAATGAATATGACTGCTGGTGGGATTTTGATACGCTCCCCAATGTCAATGAAACAGATCCCGCCTATATGGACTTCGTTATTACAGGGGAGAACAGCGTCCTCCATCACTGGATGAACGAGGGGATCGCAGGGTGGCGTCTTGATGTGATTGACGAGCTGCCGCCGACATTTTCCAAGACCTTTTTCGCAGAGCTGAAAAAGCGTGACCCTGAGGCGGTCATGATTGGTGAAGTCTGGGAGGATGCGTCGAATAAAGTTGCCTATGGCACGCCGCGCGAATACCTCTCCGGGAATGAGATGGATTCGGCGATGAATTATCCGCTGCGTACGATTCTGTTTGATTTTTTAACCGGTCATGCAGACGGCAGACAGACCATGCGGCGTCAGTGCAGTCAGCTGGAGAACTATCCGAAAGAAAACCTCTATGCGATGATGAACCTCATCGGCAGTCATGATGTGCAACGTGCCATCACTGTGCTTGCGGGGGTTCCTTACTATGAGGGCATGCCTGCCATCGAGCAGTCTCGGATGCGCATGACACCCGAGCAGTTTGATCTCGGTTCACGTCGCCTGCTCATGGCGACACTGTGGCAGATGACCTATCCCGGTGTGCCGAGCGTCTACTATGGCGATGAGATCGGCATGCAGGGGTTTAAGGATCCATTCAACCGTAGACCCTATGACTGGGAGCGCGGCAATACAGAGATCCGCGCGTGGTTCGAACGGTTCATCGCCATGCGCAACAGCAGCGATGCGCTGCGTACAGGCGATATTCTGCCTCTGTATGGTGCAGGTGATGTCATTGCCTATGCGCGCACGATTCGTGCAGGCTATGATGTATTCAATCATGAAAAGGAAAATGGTGTCTTTATTGTCGCGTTCAATCGCAATCTCACCGAGGAACAGACCATCGAGGTGGATGTCAGTGATTTTGCATGCGGTATTTTTGAGGATGCGTTCAAGCCGTCCCGCATCTATGAAGTCGAGAGCGGCAGACTAAAGATCAAAATTCCACCGCTCTTTGGCTTGCTTCTGCGTGAGCGTAAAGAACCGCGTCGCTATGAACGCAAGGCGGGCGTCCTTTTGCATCCAACGTCTCTGCCGTCTAAATATGGGGTTGGAGATTTCGGAAAAGAGGCATATCGTTTTATAGACTTCCTTGCAGAAGCCGGGCAGAAAGTTTGGCAGGTGCTCCCACTGTGTCCCGTTGGATGCAGCTATTCACCATATCAATCCATCTCGGCCTTTGCCGGGAACATCATGATGATCGATATGGAGCCGCTGGTAGACCACGGTTGGGTGACAAAGAAGGATCTCTCTATTCCCTATGTCGCCAACACCGCCTTCATCGACTTCGGTCGGGTGAAACAGTTTAAGAAAAAGGTGCTCGAAAAGGCATCCAAGGCATTTCATCAATCCGCTGAAACAGATCCGGACTATCTCGCTTTTTGTGAAAAAGAGGCATATTGGATCGACGACTATGCGCTTTTTCATGCGGCGAAGAAAGAATATAACGGTGCAGCTTGGACTGCGTGGCCGGAGGAAATTCGACACCGTGATCCTGCGGCACTTGCGGCTCTTGCGAAAAAACAGCGTGAGGAGATTGAGCTTGACCGTTTCAAGCAGTACATATTCCATACACAGTGGAACCGGCTCCACGACTATGCCCAAAGCAAGGGCGTTGAAATTCTCGGCGATATGCCGCTCTTCATCGCGCAGGACAGTGCTGATGTGTGGGCACATCAGCAGCTTTTTGATCTCTATGAGGATGGGACGCCGCGCACTGTTGCGGGGGTGCCGCCCGACTACTTTGCAGCCAGCGGGCAGCTCTGGGGGAACCCACAGTATAACTGGGATGCGATGGCGGCAGAAAGCTACGCATGGTGGAAGCGGCGCTTTCAGAAGCTGCGCGAGCAGGTTGACATCATTCGCATCGACCACTTCCGCGCATTCGAGTCCTACTGGTCGGTCGACGGCAAGGCGACGACCGCGATCAACGGCCGCTGGCTCAAGGGACCGGGCAAGCCCTTCTTCGATGAGATTGAGAGGGAGCTTGGTGAGATGAACATTGTCGCCGAGGATCTCGGCATCATCACGAGCGAGGTTGA
>CALIBA010000113.1 GCA_938045435.1 uncultured Selenomonas sp. | reverse complement strand
GTGCAAGACGGAAATAGAGCGTATTGTGCTGCAGATAGAGTCGCTCGGCAAAACCAACCTCCATCGAGGTCTGGTGCATCGCTTGAATGGGCAGCTCAACATCGTTCAAGAAACTGTGTGAGTTCCTTTTCCGCAAACGAATATCCATGCTTGTCTTCATCGCAGCCGAGCGATGAAGTACATAGTCCCATGACAGTGTAGAAATATTGGAATCTCCTGCACTGATAAAGTTATAGGGAATACTCTCTACCGTCTGATGATATTTGGAACGCTGATAGGAAAACGAGAACGTATGCCGTCCATAGGGATAGGTGTAGCTGATATTATGCCCACGCGTTCCTTTTTCATATCCGTCACGTGCGCCGTCAAGATTCATGCCAATGCGGAGTATATCGTTCTTATGAAAAGGCTGGTCGATGCCGAGAGAGGTATACCATTGGAGCTTTCCCGTATCCTTAACCCTGAATTATCCACAGAGAGAGTACCGTAGAAATTTTTCCCGCGTTTTACTGTGAGCATGACATCTGTCATTTGCGGCTGATCCGAGGGGATCAGCTGAACAGAGATATCCTGTGAGGGAAGACGTTTTGCCTGTTCGATGCCCTGCTCAATATCTCGTACATTCAGAATATCTCCCTCGTGGAAGGGAAAGAGATTCTTCCAGTAGAGTGTATCACTGCCCTCAGCGAAGTGGACACGATGGATTTTTCCGACGAGGAGAACAAGACGGAGTTCTCCGGACGAGAGATTCTGTTCCGGTACAGCAATACGGCTCGTAGAGAAGCCACGAGTCATGAGGGACTGGTTCATCGCATAGATGAGCTTGTTGATGTCGCTAAGAGACAGTTCCTTATTTACATAGGGACGGGCAATGCGTTCCAGGAAGCGGAATCGCTCCATTTGATTCTCAATCGTGATCTGAGAGATGTGGAATCGGACGCTCTCATCGACGGGAAGATCAGAAGAAGGGGGGGGGGAAACAATCGTCTCCACACGCTCCTCACCGAGACGCTCCTGCCGCTCCGCCTCCTGCGCCCGTGACTGATCGAGCTGCTCCTGCTGTGCAGGGGCAGCGATAGCTGGGACGGCAGAGAGGGAGAGGATGGGGATGAGGAGGAAGGTTGAGGGGCGGTTGAGGGTTATCAAGTAGAATCGCCTACTTTCCAAAGAAAATTTTACCTATCAATGAGAGCAAACAGTGCGAGTGTTCCCATTATAAAAAAATAGATTGTGATCATGAAATAAAGTATCTTTTGATCTTTTATTTCGTTGCAAACCTGTAACTGATATTCTGAACGAGGATAGCTTGGCATTTTATCTAATTCTTGCAAAAAAACTAAAACATATTTTCTTAGTAAAATTGCTGTAATTCCAGTATAATAAAGGACAATTACCAACAATTCTTCTGTATAAGCACTATAAGCACTGTCTAATACCAATAGGCAGCACATTATAATCCATGGTAATTCGCCTATTAAGAAAAAACGAAAGTAAGCTTGCTTCACACGGGGCGTCCAAAAAACCCCTGTTGATTTATAGTTCCATAATGCTCCTCCTATGATAATAATACTTCCAGTTATGTATATATATAATCCAAGATTTGTAGATGCATTTATTTTTTCTAACACTTGCACGCCCCTCCTAAAATGATATATGGCATAGAATTATTTTGCCTGTCCATCTTTTAGAAAGTTTTTTCTCAATCCATACTTTGCAATATCTCCTGCAATACTACCTGCAATAGCAGCTGCTGAAGCAGTGAATATCGAGGCTGGCCCCGATCCAGTGACGGCAAACCCGCCAATTGCAGAAAATAAGGTTGGCAGCGCATCCGTACCTAAAGCAATAGCCAATTTTGTTCCAGAATAAGTGTACCAATCTTTCCGCATATCTCTATATGTCCACCCCATTCCTACGACGCCGCCTAATTTAAGATAGACTGAAAGCGGTCTTACAAAATGTCCCTCCCTTTTGACTGCATCAGGGAGTCGATTAGAGACATCTGTAGCACTATTGATTCCGATTGAACCAAGTATGCTAAATTCTGTTTCTTTTTCAGGCAATACGAGATTTGTGCCATCAAAATTCTTTGGTGTGTGTATTTCTGTAACACGTTCGTATTTCTTTGGTGTGTGTATTTCTGTAACACGTTCGTATTGTTGAATATTAGATGTTGAGTGTCGGATAGATTGCGCCTTTTTGGAAACTAATACGTCTCGATTCCAATAACC
>CALIBA010000112.1 GCA_938045435.1 uncultured Selenomonas sp. | reverse complement strand
AAGCCTCAACGGCAACCTCACGCCGACAATGGAACGCGCGGAGCAGTTCGACACACTCGGTATCAAGTGGCGCATCTACATGGATGTGGGCGTCAATCTGCTCGACTATCGCGGCATTGCAAAGAGCACGGGAAAGTAAGGAGGATATAAGAAATGGCAGAAGTAGTAAAAGCGACGTATGTGCAGCGCGGCGACAACATCGACTACATGGCGGCGGCAAACGTCGCCTATATGGAGGTCGTCCCCCTTGCGGCGCGGATTGGCGTCGCACTCACAGAGATTTCCAAAGGAGAGATGGGAACAATTACGCTCGTAGGAGCGTTCCGACTCCCGGCGGCGACGGGTAAGATCGATATCGGCGCAGAGGTCTACTGGGACAAGACGCAGAAAAACATCGTTAGCGCATCCGGGGCATCAACGGTACGTGCAGGCTATGCGATTGCGCCGAAAGAGCAGGCGGACACGGTGGTGCTTGTCCGCATCGGATGATGGGTTTCAAGGAACAGGTCGCGGCGGATGTGTCCGCCGTGTTCCTTAATCCCAATGAGTTCGGCGAGCGTCACAATCTGGACGGGACGGACTGTATCTGCGTCATCTCGGGCGACATGACCGAAAAGCGCAACGCCGCCCTGCATGGTGGCCGCCGCACACCCGAGGGGCTTCACGGTGACTATCTCACCGTCTGTGTGAGGACAGATGATTTGCCGCACATTCCAAAACAAGGGACAAACTTCAAGATTGACGGCAAGCGTTACACCGTGGACACATGCACCGAGGATATGGGGATGCTGACCATTACACTGGGCGCATTCCGCGCGGGAGGTGGATTCCCATGATTGAGATTGATGACAGTGATCTGCAGCGGGCGGCAAACCTGCTCAAAGAGTTTCCGGGAGCGGTTGACCGTCTCTCAAAACGTGCGGTGCGGAGTTCTGTCAAGGGCGTACAGCGCGAGGCGGCGCAGAAAATCACAGAGCGGTATACGTTCCAAAAGAAACGTATTGCGGGTGCAATGCGCGTCTCATATCGCGGCAGCGGCGCAGTATTCTCCGCACGCGGGCGCGTGAATGATCTTGCGTATTTCAAGCACAACCCGAACCGTGTGCCGACGAAACGCCCACCGAAGGGGACATATCTCTACAGCGAGGTCGTGAAAGGGCAGGGCGGGACGGTTGCACACGCATTTCTTGCACGGATGCAGAGCGGTCACGTCGGCGTATTTCATCGTACGCATGGGAATGAATCCATGCCGATTGCAAAGAATTTTGCGCCGTCCGTGCCGCAGATGCTCGGGCATCCGAGCATAAGAAGCTACATAGAGGAGCATTTGCAGGGGCGGCTTTCGGTGGCGGTTGACCGTGAGGTCAATAATTTCTTGGCGAGGTATCGATGATGACACCTGCAATGCTTGTGAGTGCCGTTGTCCGTGAGGTCGAAGCGGCGACGGCAAACTATCGGATGAAAGCAGAGGGACAGGCAGATAAGAAAGTTTCCGTCTATGCGCAGCACATTCCGGATGATGAATTTAAGGACGACACGTACTATCCGCTCGTTGTTGTCAGCTGGCAGAAGACGGAAGATGTGACAGAGCCGGAAAAGGTGGGCGCGGAGGCGACCATCGGGCTGACGTTCGGCGTATACGGCGAGGATAAAGAGGCGTGGCGTGACTTGCTCTCCATCATGGAGCGGGTGCGGCAGCGTCTTTTAATTTTCCGTAAACTGGAGAATCGCTTTCGCCTTGTCCTGCCGACGAAATTTGAGACGATCGAGGTGCAGCCGTACCCCTACTATTTCGGCTATGCGACACTGGTCTATACCGTTGCGCAGCCGAATGAGCAGATGGCGGCGGGATTTGATCGTATTATGCAGGAGGACAATACATGAGTGAAGAGATGAAGAAGCAGGAAGCGCCTGCTGTCAAAGCGAAAAAGGTGTCACCTGTGCAGGAGCATACGGCGGAGAATTATGTCTACATCGGCCCGAATCGCCTTGCGGACGGGCTGAAATGCCATACCGTCTATCGCGGCTATCCGCATGAGGTCGTAGAGATGGCAAAAGAGAAGTACGTTGGAATTGCGCGGCTTTTTGTCCCCGTGGAGGAGCTCGGCGCGGCAATGGCAGAGGTCGCGCAGATGGGCACGCCGCTCTATCTGGCGGCTCTTGAAGTGGAAAGAGGTGAATAAATATGGCGTATAAACACGGTGTATATACGAAGGAACGTGCAACGAGCCTCGTTCCGATGACCGTGACCGACAGCGGGCTGATTGTCGCATTCGGTACGGCACCCGTCCATCTGGCGAGCGCACCCGCAGCGGTCAACACACCCGTGCTCTGTTACTCCTATAAGGAGGCAGTCGCGGCACTTGGCTATTCGGATGAGTGGGAGAAGTACACGCTCGCAGAGGTCATCAAGACGCATTTCGCGCTGTTCAACATGGCACCGATCGTACTGGTGAACGTCCTTGACCCCGCAAAGCACAAAAAAGACGTGCAGGACAAGCAGACGGCGATGGCGGGCGGCGTTGTCACCATGACGGAGCCGGTACTGCTGGACACGCTTACGGTCAAACTTACGGCAGCGCACGAGCAACTCAAGAAGAATGTCGACTATACGGCGGCATACGATGATGAAGGGCGTGTCATCATCACGCCGATGGCAGGCGGCGGCATTCCGAGTGGGCAGACGGAACTCTATCTGAGCTATACCATGCTTGACCCTACGGCGGTGAAGGCATCAGACATCATCGGCGGCATTGATGCGGTCACGAACCGCACGGAGGGGCTTGAACTTATCGACGAGGTGTTCCCGCGTTTCGGGCTTGTCCCCGGCATCATCATCGCACCCGGCTGGTCGCATGATGTGACCGTCGCAGCGGTCATGAAGGCAAAGGAACACAACATCTGCGGTCATTTCAACGCGATTTCCATTTGCGACATTCCGACAAAGGAGGTCAAGACGTATACCGCCGCGAGCAAGTGGAAGAATGAAAAGAACTTCGCTGATAAGGACTGCATTCTCACATGGCCGATGGTGAAGCTCGGAAACGAGAAATATCACCTCTCTACGCAGATCGCCTCCCTTATGAATCGTACGGACAGTCAGCATGACGATGTTCCGTACTACTCGCCATCGAATAAGAATCTCCAAGCAGATGGAGCGTGTCTTGTCGATGGCACAGAGGTTTTCTTGAACTCTGCAAATGCAGGTTATCTGAATGGACAGGGCATCGTGACCGCGCTGAACTTTATCGGCGGCTGGAAGCTCTGGGGCAACCGTACCACGGCGTACCCGTCGAATACGGATGTGAAGGACAACTTCATCAACAACCGCCGCATGTTCAACTGGGTAGGGAATACCCTTGTCACGACATTCTGGAGCAAGATCGACGAGCCGACAAACAAGCGTCTCATCGAGACGGTCGTAGACAGTGCCAATATCTGGCTGAACGGGCTTTCGGCAAAGGGCGCATTGCTCGGCGGACGCGTCGAGTTCCGCGAGGATGAGAATACGACGACGGAGCTGATGGACGGGATCATCCGCTTCCACGTCTACCTCACACCCGCAGCACCCGCACGGGATATTGAGTTCGTCATGGAATACGATCCGGGGTACATCTCGGCGTTGTTTTCCTAAGGGGAGGGAATAGCACATGAAGGAAAAGAAATTCACCTTTGACCTGCAGCGTTTCGCGGGCGTGAACACCGTCCGTGACAAGCTCATCAACTTCGAGGTGTTCAAGGGCGGCAATCGCAAGCTCGGCATGGCGGATGTAACCCTGCCGGACATCAACTATAAGACTGCGACCATCTCCGGCGCGGGCATTGGCGGCGAGATCGAGATGCCAACGCCGGGGCAGACGGAGAGCATGGAGACGGAGATCAGCTGGCGTACCATCAACGAGGACGTGACCGAACTCCTCGCCATGCGCTCGCATGACCTTGAGTTTCGCGGGGCGAACGAGCAGTATGACGCTGCGACGGGCGAGATCAAGGTGCAGGTGGTCAAGGTCAACATTCGCGGACTGCCGAAAAAGGGAAGCCTCGGCGCACTCAAGCCCGCCGATCATACGGACAGCAAGAATACGCTTGAAGTGACCTATCTCAAAGTCACAATCGACGGTAAGCGCAAGGTCGAGATCGACAAGCTGAACTATATCCATTTCATTGACGGCATTGACTACCTCGCGGACGTGCGTAAGGCACTGGGACTGTAAACGAGAAAAGCACTCGCGCATGAACGAGAGTGCTTTTTTGATATTTTTTTTTGGGAGGACTGACATGGAAAAGAAAGAGAACATGGAAACTGTAGAGATCATCGAGGAGCAGAAGACTCTTGATTTCACGGAGCTTGAGAATCGTCTGGACGAACTGGACTCCAACGCATTCATCAACGCCGAACGTGCCTGCCGCATGGTCGGTGATCCGACGCCCGACATCGTGTATAGTGCGAACTTCCGCGCACGTCTCGCAGCGACGGCGATGGGGGTACCATTCGAGGAGATCCGCAAGCTGAAGCTGCGCACATATACGGCGGTTATCACGAGGACACTGAATTTTTTATTGCAGTCTTTGGGCGAAGAGCTGACCCGGCGCAACAGCTGAGATCAATCTGCTTTGCCCTGCGTGAGGCGGGGGCGATCGAGTTCTGGCAGCGTCAGACGCTCCGAGAACTCCACCGCTGGCTGGACGTGTTCGAGGAGGAGAAACAGCGCAAATAAAAAGGCAGCGATATGAACCGCTGCCTTCCTGTGTTGTTTAGGGGTTGCTGAAAACATCCTCAAATTCGTTATAAGTGCCGTTTCGCTTTCGTAAAAATCGGTCAATCCGATGCGGGATAGAAAGAATGAACATGAGAAGGGAAAGAAAACCTAAAAACACCTCTACGATGGCCCCGAAAAAGGTGCAAAGGGCATAGAAAAAAGCAATGATGCAAATAATAATGAGGAAATAGGTCAACATTTGAATCACCTTCCTTGTCATATTTTATAAATCTATTATAGCAGAAAAAGGAGGGATTTTGTGGCGGCAGGAAAAATATTTGCCATCTCCTTTGCAATCGGTGCGGTCATGAATGCGTCCTTTGGCGCGGCAATGTCACACAGTTCACTTGCAATGCGGAGGCTGAATGATGACACACAATATTTGAATGCCGAGCAGAAACGTCTTGAGCGTGCGTGGAAAGAGTCGCAAGGGGAAGTAAAGAAATATACGCGCGAGATTGCGCGTATCAAGCAGCAGTATGACGCGGGACGCATCTCCGAAAGTCAGTATCACTCTGCGATGGAACGTGCGCAGCAGGGCATGCGTGCCGCCGGAATGAGTGCGGATGAATACCGCACGCATCTCACACGGCTGCGGCAGGAGATGTCACAGACAAGAGCAGCTGCTGATAAACTGCAAAACGCACAGGCGGCAAAGGCAGCCGCCGGGGAAAACCTTGCAAATGCAAAGGCGGGATTTGGGAATGCTGTTGCTGTTGCAGGCATGGTCGCCGCGCCGCTCTTCAGCGTGATTGACACCGCTGCGAAGTTTGAAGCCTCCATGTCGAAGGTGCAGGCGATTACCCGTGCCAACAGTGAGGAAATGGGGCAGCTCACCGCCGAGGCGCGCCGTCTCGGTGAGACGACGCAGTTCAGCGCACAGCAGTCGGCAGAGGCAATGAGCTATCTTGGTATGGCGGGATGGAATACAGAGCAGATCATCGCAGGTATGCCAGGTCTCTTAGCCCTTGCCGCCGCCGGCGGCACAGATCTTGCCCGCACGGCTGACATTGTATCGGATGATCTCACGGCGTTTGGATTGTCGGCAGACAAGGCTGGGCACATGGCGGATGTGTTCGCGGTGACGGCGACACGCACAAATACCAACGTGGAGATGATCGGCGAAACGATGAAGTACACCGCACCTGTTGCACGTGCATTCGGGGCATCGATGGAGGAGACGGCGGCGCTCACAGGTATCATGGCAAATGCGGGTGTCAAGGCATCTCAGGCAGGCACAGCTCTGCGTGCCGGCTTTATGCGTCTTGCGGGTCCGCCGAAAAAGGCGAGTAAGGCAATGGACGAACTTGGTATTTCGCTCTCTGATGTTTCGGCGCAGCAGGCAGAAACATCGGCGGCACTTTCTTCTCTTGGCATCGACATGGATAGTATCGCGGGGGAAGGTTCTCATAAAATGGTCGCCGTGCTTCAAGAACTGCGTGACAAAATGCAGGGATTGACCGAGGAGGAAAAACTGGCGTACATGCAGATTATCTTCGGCACGGAGGCTGCGACGGGTTGGCTCAATGTGCTCGAGGCGGGTCCCGAGGTGTTTAATGATCTTGTGGCACAGATGGAGAACTGCGACGGCGAAGCCGAAAAAATGGCGGCGGTCATGATGGATAACGCAAAAGGTTCTATCGTTCAGCTGCAATCTGCCGTTGAGGGCGCGGCAATCTCCATCGGCACACTTTTCCTTCCGAGCGTCGCAGATGCTGCGAAATGGGGCGCAGAGGCGGCGGCAAGTATCTCTGCGTGGGTTAAGGAGCATGAGGGGCTGACGAAGGCAATCGTTGGAACCGTTGCAGCATTTGCAGGAATTTTCCTGGGCATCAAAACGGCTCAGGTTGCATTTGCTGGGCTTCGCTATGGGATTGTATCCGTACAGACCACTTTTATAGAGATGCGGGCGGCTTCGTCTATCGCTCGCACAAGTATAGCAAATAATGCATCGGCAATCGCTGAGGGTGCAAAGACGGCCGGAGCGTCTGTCCTCGACATGGCACGCAATTTCAGCATGACGGGCGCTATCAGTAAGGCAAGCGCCGCGTTTCGCGGGCTTGGGACGGCGATTCTTTCCATCGGCAGGGCGCCCCTTGCGGCAGCGTTTTCGCCGCTTGGGATTGCGCTCATGGCACTTGCGGCAGCAGCGTATCTTATCTATACCAACTGGGACAAGGTGGGGCCGTTCTTCATGCAGTTGTGGGAGCGGATTCAGACAGCTTTCAGCAACGCATGGACAGCAATGCAGCCAACCATAGAGCGGTTGAAAACGGCGTTTTATACGTTGGTGGATACGCTCGCACCGAAAATTGCGGCAATCGGTGAGGCATTTATGGCAGCATTCGCTCAGGTGAGTGCGGCGTTTGCGGAGCATAGTGGGACGTTCGACGTACTTATCAGCATTGGGATGCTGGTCGCAGAAACATACGGAAATACTGTCATCACAGCATTTTTGATTTTTTCGGATGTGGTCGTTGGTGTTGTTACAACAGCAATCGGAATTGTGACATCCGTCATCAATGGCATTGTCGGTGTCCTTACGGGGATTATCACCTTCATTACGGGTGTATTCGCCGGGGATTGGTCGATGGCGTGGAACGGCATTGTGGAGGTGTTCAGCAGTATTTTCGGAATGCTGGCGAACATTGCAAGCAACGTCCTCGGCGGCATCAAGAACATGGTGACGGGCATCATCCAGGATGTGAAGAACTTCGCAAGCGGCGAAAGTGGAGGCGGAGGAGGACAGGAGATCGCGGCAAACGCGCGCGGCGGTATCTACCGCAAGGGGGCATTTCTCACGACCTTTGCGGAGGACAGCGCCGAGGCGGCAATCCCTCTGGACGGCTCGCCCCGTGCGATCGGGCTGTGGCGCAAGGCGGGCGAACTCCTCGGCATTGGACAGGAGGACGGAGGTGAGCCGCGTTCCTCTGTGGCGGTTGAGAGAACTCCGAAGAAAGGAAATATCCAAGGCGAAGCCAAGAGCGCATTACAAACGGAAGATGAAAACGCGCGCATCGAACCGACACAGAATCAGCGCGTGGAACAGCGTTTTCCACAAGTGCCGACGGAACCTGTTAATTCGAGTGAGTCGTCAACGTATCCACAACAGCGAACACAGGCGGCTTCGGAAGTGAATAAAAGCGTGGAACAGACACGGCTTGCGTCGGGGGCGGTACGGCTGATGAACGCGCCGCCGATCTCCATTACGCTGAATTTCAGCGGAAGCGTTCAGCCTGAGAAGGTCAAGCAGGCAGTCACAGATGCTGCACAGACGGTACAGAGAACCTTTGCAGAGGAGATGGCGGCGTACAATCGCGAGATAGGGAGGCTTTCTTTTGGCTAAAGAATACAGAACGAAAAGCGGCGATACATGGGATCTCATTGCATACGAGCAGATGGGGGACTGTGGATATATGGACATTCTGATGGATGCGAACCGTGCCCATGTACGGACGGCGATATTCTCGGCGGGAACGGTGCTGACTATCCCGCCCGTACCGAAAGACAGCCGCGCGAAGAACCTGCCGCCGTGGAAGAGGTGAGACAATGAAATCACGTCGGGCAAGGGTCAAATGTAAATATGACAATGTGGATATATCACAGGACATCGCCCGCTTTCTCAAATCCTTCTCTGTGCGGGAAGTCCTCAGCGGAGAAGCAGACAGCGCGGAAATCACGCTCGAAGACCGTGAGGCGCTCTGGCAGGGCGACTGGTTCCCGGAGCGCGGCGCAATCATGGATATCACACTCGTTATCTCCGACTGGGAGAGCGAAGGGGATAACAGAGAACTTCCATTCGGTAAGTTTGAGGTCGATGAGATCACGAACACGGGACCGCCGAATGAGGCGAAGATCAAGCTCATCTCCGTACCGAACAACACCGATCTGCGCGGCGTGGAGCGCACGCGCGCATGGGAGAAGGCGAATCTTTCCCGCATCGTGCAGGACGTAGCAGAGGGCGCGGGAATGCAGCATTTCTTTGATACGCCGGAAGATCCCGTCATCGAACGTGCGGAGCAGTCGGAGGAGACAGACCTTGCCTTTCTCCAAAAACTCTGCAAGGACGCGGGACTTGCGCTCAAGGTGACGGACAAGAACATCGTTGTCTTTGATATTGCCAAATACGAGGCGGCAGAGCCTGTCATGACAATCACTAAAGGGAAGGACAATATCATCTCGTTCGATTGCAGGACAACCATTCACGAGATTTATCGCGCCTGTCACGTCAAGTACAAGCACGGGAAAAAAGGCGAACTCATCGAGTATACCTTCACCGACCCACGCCGAGAGAAGGGGCGGACGCTTGAGGTCAACGAGAAGGTAGCGAGCATCGAGGAGGCAGAGAAACTTGCCAAGAAGAAGCTGCGTGAGAAGAATCTGGATGAGGTCGCAGTTTCGCTCCACATGGTCGGGAATTTCGCTCTGCTTGCCTCCAATACCGTCACGCTTGCGGGGTTCCACGTCTATGATGGGAAATACCTCATCACGCGCAGCAGTCACGAAGTCGGCAGCGGCTACACCACAAAAGCAGAACTGAGGAGGGTCATTGATGGATACTAAAGTCGTGCGGAATATGGTGCGTGTCGGCATCGTGAGCGAGGTGCTTCCCGCAGACTGCGCCGTACGTGTGGTATTCGAGGAGAAAGATAAAACGACATCGACTGTCCTTCCTGTTCTCACGCGCGGCGGAAAGGTCAACCGTGACTTTTGGCTGCCGGACATCGGCGAGCAGGTTGTGTGCCTCTTTGCCTGTAACGACAAGAACTTCTCGACGGGTTGGATTCTCGGCGCACATTACAAAGAGGGCACAGGAAATGCGGATAGTGTGGATAAACGCCGTATCGACTTCTCCGATGGCTCATTTGTGGAGTTTGACCGCGCGACGGGCGGTCTGACAATCCAGTGCACGGGGAATATTGTCATCAAGGGACGGACAATATCGCTGAACTAGGGAGGTGAAACCATGCCATCGGCAGTAAGAAACGGCGACGCGACGACGGGAACGTGCAACAAGGGGCTTCCCTGCTGTCCGCATGGGCGGACGGGGACAGTGAATGTCGTGAGCGGCAATGTATTCGTCAACGGGAAGGGATTGCACCGACTGAATGACACGGGACCGACCAACTGCCCGCATGGCGGTACATTTGGGAGCGTCGCGGGAAGCTCGACGGTCTTTTGCAACGGCCGCCCCGTGATCCGTATCGGTGACGCGACCGTTTGTCAGTCCTGCGGGCAGTCCGGGAGTCACACAACAGGGAGCGGGAATGTGTTTGTAGGAGGGTAACATGTCATTTTTGGACAAGGCGGTCGAATCATACAAAAAGCGTGCGACAAAACGTCTGCTCAAGGTGCGGGATCAGTTCATCTCCGACCTCGGCGACCGCTTCCCTTGGTTGCAGATCAACAAGCAGATCGGCACGCTCGGTGACATCGTATTCACGGTCACAGCCGACGAGGTGCGTACGTTCCGCGACTATAAGCGTTCCACAAAGGCACGTTTTGCCACGCATGAGATCATCGGGAAAAAGCCGCTCGTTGAGTTCATCGCACCTGACGGCGAAGAAATCACCTTTGCCATGCAGTTTCACGTCGGGCTTGGTGTAAGCCCTGCAGAGGAGACCGCGAAGCTCCGCGAACTCTGCGAGAAGGGCGAACCGATGTATCTCATCTTTGGCAATGAGGCAGTTGGGGCTCATATGTGGGTGATTGAGAGCGTCGGCGAGAGTGCCGAACGCGTCGATCATGGTGGGCGCATCCTCGTGACGCAGGTCGAAATCACACTGAAAGAATATCTGTCTGAGATGTATGAGGTGCAGGCGGAGGAAGAGGGACAGACAGAGGAGGCGAAGGAGAAGTGACACACGATGTGACGCAGGAAATTGGGGCGGTGGACTTTGCCCCTGCGTCCCGCACAGCGGAAATCCTGCAAAATGTACGGACGATCCTCACCACGCTCAAGAAAAGTGTTCCGATGGATCGTGAGTTTGGTATATCAGGTGAGGTCGTTGACCTTCCGATCGCGGCGGCACAGGCAAGGCTTACAAGTGAGATTGTTGCGGCGGTGAATAAATATGAGCCGCGCGTGCAGGTGCTCGGTGTGTTTTATCAGGGCGATGGCGAGGAGGGTGTGCTGAATACAACGGTGAAAGTGAGGCTGCGCGATGAAACTGCGTGATTTGCCGAGATTGTCCTTTGCAGAGCGTTCTCCCGCGCTCGTTGAATCGAATATCGTCAAAACAGTGGAGGGGCTGCTGGATCGAAAGCTCGCACGTGCCGATCCATTGCGTCTCGTTTTGCTCAGTGTGGAGGCGATCATTGTGCAGCAACGGGAAATTATCGACCAGTCGGCGAAGATGAACCTCCTTGCCTATGCGACGGGGGACTACCTTGACCACATCGGCATGCTTGTCGGAACAGAGCGAATCGGAGCATCAGAGGCGCACACGACGCTGAATCTCGTCCTGTCTGCGCCCCGCGAGACGGCGACAAGTATTCCCAAAGGCCTGCGCGTAACGGCGGGGGACAGCGTTATGTTCGCGCTGAATGAGACGATCATCATTCCAAAAGGGGTGATATCTGCTCGCGGCACTGCAACCTGTACCATCGCGGGCACGGTCGGGAATGGGTACGCGGCGGGGGAACTCAAGACGATTGTTGACCCCGTGCCATTTCTCGTATCTGCGATGAATACAACGAAAAGCGAGGGCGGTGCAGACGTGGAGGACGATGAGTCCTACCGCGAGCGCATCCATGAAGCGCCTGAGAAGTTTTCGACGGCGGGACCGACGCTCGCGTATGAGTATCACGCAAAGGCGGCATCCGCGCTCATCTCGGATGTGAGTGTAGACAGTCCCGCGCCGGGGGAAGTCGTTGTCTATCCGCTCCTAAAGGGAGGTGTCCTGCCGGGCGAAGAAGTCCTCTCGCTTGTACGCGAGAAGCTGAATGACCGTCGTATCCGTCCGCTGACGGACAAGGTGAGCGTTAAAGCCCCCGAAGCGTGAAAGCCCACTAAGAAGATATCATTCCGTGTTATAGAATATCGCAGTCGCAGCTTAATCTCTACCCTCAAGTAGACTCCAAGTAATCACGAAGCGTATGGCCATGGACGGGATCAACCTCAAGGAAGGACTAAAGAAGCACTTTGGCTTCGACCAGTTTAAAGGGAATCAGCAGGAAATCATCGAGAGTATTCTTGCTGGTCAAGATACCTTTGTCCTGATGCCCACAGGTGGTGGGAAGAGCCTCTGTTATCAACTCCCAGCCCTTCTCATGCCTGGGACAGCAGTGATTATCTCCCCACTGATCGCCTTGATGAAGAATCAGGTCGATGCCGTGCGAGGCTTCTGTGAAGAGGATACCGTCGCTCACTTCCTCAACTCTTCTCTCTCTCGTACTCGACTGGAGGAGGTGAAGGAGGATGTACGTCAGGGCCGGACCAAGCTACTCTATGTAGCTCCCGAGTCTCTACATAAGAAGGAGAACATCAAGCTTCTGCAGGAGATCCCGATCTCGTTCTACGCCGTAGACGAAGCCCACTGTATATCTGAGTGGGGGCATGACTTCCGACCCGAATATCGTCGGATACGCGCTATCGTCAACGAGATCGCTGACCGCCCCATTATGGCCCTCACAGCCACAGCTACCCCCAAGGTACAGCATGACATCATGAAGAACTTGGGGATGGAGTCAGCAGCGGTCTTCCAGAGCTCCTTCAATCGCCCTAACCTACTCTATCGTATCCATCCGAAGACGGCGGAATCAGAGCGGGATATCGTACGCTACATATTGTCCAATCCGAAGAAAAGCGGGATCGTTTATTGCATGCGCCGTACCCAGGTGATGAATCTCACCGAGGTCCTTCAGGCCAATGGGATCAAGGCACTTCCCTATCATGCAGGATTGGATGCCAAGGAGCGAGCAGAGAATCAAGATGCCTTTATCGAAGAGCGAGCAGAGGTCATAGTAGCCACGATCGCTTTCGGTATGGGGATAGATAAGCCAGACGTACGCTACGTCATACACTTCGATATGCCCAAGAGTCTTGAGGGATACTACCAAGAGACAGGGCGCGCCGGACGTGATGGAGGTGAGGGTGTATGTATCGCCTATTATGATCACGATGATTTGGAGAAGCTTGAGCGCTTCACCAAAGGCAAGTCCGTCGCTGATCAGGAGATCGCCCGAGCTCTTCTCCGCGAGACTGCCGACTATGCTGAGACCAGCATCTGTCGTCGGTCCTTCCTCCTCAACTACTTCGGCGAGCGCTATGAGGCAGAGAACTGCGGTAGCTGTGATAATTGTTTAGTACCTAAAACCAAAGTGGAAGCTAAAGAATTGCTTGTAAACCTTCTCGAGGTCGTCAGCAGCCTCAAGGAGAAGTTCAATGCTGACTACGTCATCGCAGTACTCCGTGGAGAGACCAACTCCGACATTGAGTCCTTCCATCATGAGGAACTCGAGTGCTTCGGATCAGGTCAAGATCATGAGGAATCCACGTGGACGACAGTCATACGCCAGGCACTCATCGCAGGCTACCTAAAGAAGGATGTAGAGAACTACGGACTCCTGAAGCTTACCCCTGCTGGGAAAAAGTTCCTCAAGAAGCCAACGAGCTTCAAGATCACGGACTCCGATGAGGAGACTGAGGATCAGCCAGCTAGTGGAGGGACTG
>CALIBA010000111.1 GCA_938045435.1 uncultured Selenomonas sp. | reverse complement strand
TGCTGATATTCTCGTTGAAGGAGAGCGTGTATGCACATTGTCCTGCTTTCGGGTGGTTCGGGGAAACGGCTCTGGCCGCTGTCGAATGACATTCGTTCCAAGCAGTTTATCCCGATTTTTCATCAGAGCGATGGGTCGCTGCATTCAATGGCGCAGCGTGTCTGCGGACAGGTACGCCGTGCGATTCCAGAGGCCGAGATTACGATCGCAACGTCGAAGACACAGGTCTCGGCATTGCGTAGCCAGCTTGGCGATCTGGTCGGCATCTCTGTGGAGCCGTGCCGCCGCGATACGTTCCCAGCGATTGCGCTCGTCAGTGCCTACCTACATGACGTGAAAGGCGTTGGACGTGATACAGTCGTCGCCGTCTGCCCGGTAGATCCCTATGTCGAGGATGATTATTTCACTGCGGTTCAATATCTGGCACAGCTTGCCGCGGACGGTGCGGCGGATCTGATGTTGATGGGGATCGAGCCGTCCTATCCGAGTGAGAAGTATGGCTATATCATGCCGCAGGACAAGGAGGATGTAAGCCGCGTCCTTACTTTCCGAGAGAAGCCCGATGAGGCGACGGCAAAACGATATATCGAGCAAGGGGCGCTCTGGAACAGTGGCGTATTTGCCTATCGTTTGAGTTACGTTTTGGAATGCTCCCAAGCCTTGCTCGGGTACTCAGATTATGAGACTCTATTTTCGAGATATGAACATCTTGAGAAGATCAGCTTCGACTATGCCGTAGTTGAGCGCGCGAGAAATGTTGGTGTTCTGCGCTATGCAGGTATGTGGAAGGATCTCGGAACATGGAACACGTTGACCGAGATCATGGAGGAAAGCTCGCTTGGCGATGTTACGATGGATGAGTGCTGCCGTAGCACGCATGTCATCAACGAATTGGATGTCCCAATTTTGGTTATGGGTACGCAAGAGCTCGTCGTTGCGGCAAGTCCTGAGGGAATCCTTGTAGCGAATAAGGCGGCATCCAGCCATATGAAGCCCTATGTGGAGCAGATTCATCAGCCCGTTATGTTTGCGGAGAAGTCATGGGGCAGTTTCCGCATCATCGATGTCGAGGAGGACAGCCTGACGATCAAGGTAACGCTGAATGCAGGACACGCAATGAATTACCACAGCCATGAGCATCGCAGTGAAGTATGGAATGTCGTGAGCGGCAGTGGGACGGTTCTGCTGGACGGTGCGGAGCGTGTCGTATCTGCGGGGGATATCATAGAAATTCCTGTGGGGATGAAGCACAAGATCAGCGCGCAGGAGCGCATGGTGGTGATCGAA
>CALIBA010000110.1 GCA_938045435.1 uncultured Selenomonas sp. | reverse complement strand
TGAAAAAATGGTGCCGCAGGAATCTCCCAAAACCCTCCCATCCATGTGAGCATACCGACGGATGTCATGCCAAAGACGAGTGCGCCTCGCATGTGCATTACGTGCAGGAGAAGCACGAGCATGATGCCGATACACGTGTAATAGGTCAGCGGATCGGAGAGCGTTCCGCCCATCGTCAGCGCCCATGGAGATGGGAGCAGAATATGTGTCAAGCCGCAGGCCGATGTGAGCATCGAAAGACTAAGTCCCAGAATAAGCCCTGTGCGGATGATGGGCGGAAGCCATGCTGTCAGATGATCACAGCAGCGCGTGCGTATGAGTAAGACAGCAGTGAGAGCTGTGATGGCGGAGATTCCAAACATTTCCTGCCAAGAGATCCCGCGTGCGATGATCTCTTCATAGACCAGCCACGCAGCGATTGCAGGAGATGGGAGGGCAATCTTTGTCCGTCCCTGCCACGATATGGCAAGTGTTCCAATGGCGCAGGTGAAGATTCCTGCCGTATAGGCAGCAGAAAAAGGGATGCCAGTGCGCGCGAGCAGTGAGGCAGTAAACACAAGTGAGAGAGAAGAAGCTATCGTGAGTGCAGCCGCATCCCCAAACGATACAAGCGCAGCACACGTTCGTTCTCTCATGCCATCCTCCGCGCGATGTTCTCCAACATTCAAAAAAACACTTTTATTTTACCACAAAACACGATATTTCACAAATACCAGCAACAAATGTTTTGTAGGATATGAAGCAGTATGAGAGCGTGTTATTTTCGTAAAAGTGCCTGCACAGGCTCATCCACATAGACACGGGAAAGATGTTCTGATACGAGGCTGATGACCTCGTAGTTAATCGTGTTTGCCCAGCGTGCGACCTCGTCCGCAGTCAGCGTATCTGAGCCAAATAATGTGACGACATCACCGAGTTTTGCCTCTGGAATGTCCGTAATATCGATCATACATTGATCCATGCAGATTCGTCCGGCGATGGGCGCGCGTTTTCCGCAGACCTCGACGGAGCCTTTGGCATAAGCGCGTATGTAACCATCGGCATAGCCGATGGGAATGGTAGCAATGCGTGTCTGTCTCTTTGCAATGAATTGTCTTCCATAGCCGACAGATTCGCCAGCACGCAACATTTTGATATAAATGATCCGTGCACAGAGTTTCATGCAGGGGCGCAGGTGGATGGGGCGGGATACTTCTTCAGACGGCCACAGTCCATACTGTATGACGCCAGCGCGTACCATATCGAAATGTGAGTTCTTGACATCGAGGATGGCGGCGGATTCTGCAATGTGTTTGATGGGGATGGGAATGCCCAGAGATTCGATTGCACTGCAAGCTTCTTGAAATGCGCTGATCTGTTTGTTCGTGAATGTTTTATCAAGAATATCAGCGGCTGCAAAGTGAGAGAAAGCGCCTTCGAGTTCAAGTCCCGGCAGAGTCGTTATGGCTTTTGCCATAGCGGGTGCATCCTTTGGGAAGACCCCAATGCGCCCAAGGCCCGTCTCAATGGGCAGGTGTATTTTAACAGATTTATTTTGGCGCACAGCTTCTGCAGAGAGTGCTCTTGCAAGATCCATGCGGCATACGGTCTGGGTAATATCCATCTCAACAATATCACGTGCACATTCTGGCTCGACAAGACCGAGAATGAGCAGGGGAGTAGTAAATCCTGCATGGCGGAGTTTCTGTGCTTCTGCGATGCTTGCGACAGCCAGATATGCCGCACCAGCTTCGATGGCCTTTCGCGCTGCGGCAATTGTTCCATGACCATAGGCGTTCGCTTTCACGACGGCGCAGAGTTTGACATCTTTTCGGAGACACTTCCGGATTTCATGATAATTGTGTGTAATTGCTCCCAGATGAACCTCAACCCATGCCGCTCGATTTGGCATTGGATACACTTCCCTTCGAATCTAATGATTTCAATTGCTTAGACCATGCTGTGCTGCTCCTCAAAACAAAATCGGAGGCAGAGCGTCGTTTGTCTATTTTACCGTATGCTGTGTGTTTGTGCAATGTATTCTTCTGTTAAAATGAGTGAGTAGATTGCAAGAATAAGTTGCACGGAAAAAAGATTAGCAGCTCGAAGCCTTACGGAACTCATGCAAGAAACATTCCTGTGCAGTATGGTAGCCGAGTTTCTTTCGCGGCAGGTTTCTGAGCCATTGTTGTATCGCAATTTGTTGTAAAAAGCGTATCTATGGATTTTTATATGTGCAACTTGATTATACAATCCACCCTGCAAAATCATGACCACCCGTCAAACGGGTGGTTTGCACGCCCCTATAAGGGGATAATACCGGCCAGCGTCTAAAGGCGCTGGCTTTCACTTTGTTCAAGCCATATTGCCCTTGACTCGTCACTGCCCTTAAAAGGGCGTTGGTACTACCTGCTTCCCTTAAAAGGGTCTTCGTACTCTTTCACGCTGAGTTTATCCAAGGCGATGTCATGCTTTTCCTGCTCTTGGATATATTTACGTATCGTTGCTTTATTCAACCCAACCGTACTTACGTAATACCCTTCCGACCAAAAGTGCCGATTCCCAAACTTGTATTTCAAGTTGGCGTGTTTATCAAAAATCATCAAGGCACTTTTCCCTTTGAGATATCCCATAAATTGTGATACACTGATTTTCGGGGGGATACTTACCATCATATGTACATGATCCGACATAAGGTGACCTTCCAGTATCTCCACTCCTTTATATGCACATAGCTGTCTCAGGATATCTCGAATACTCTCCTTGTATTGTCCATATATGATTTTCCGCCGATATTTCGGGGGGAACACAATATGATACTTGCAGCGCCACTTTATGTGGAATAAACCATTTGCTTTCTGTGCCATTAAGCATCTTTCCTTTCTTCTTGTACTGGCTTGAACAACCTTAGTATAAGCAGGAAAGATGCTTTTTGTATAACTTTTTGTCATCCACCCGTATAGCGAGTGGATTATTGTTTCGTTCGCAGCGCTCTCTCAACTGGGTCACGATCCATATACAAAACGGAGCGCTCCTCGTGGATCGCGCTCCGCTTATAACAACATATCTTGACGAAAACACGCATTGGTGTGTATAATCGAGTAAAAGGAGGCCGCTCTATGACCACTGCCGAACTCGTTCGCCTGCTGCGCAGGAACGGCTGCACACTCGTCGGGCACAACAAGCGGCATGATATGTACCACAGTCCCATTACAGGCAACACCTTCATGGTCGGCCGCCACCCCGGCGAAGAAGTCCGCACCGGCACACTGCACAAAATTCTGAGGGATGCAGGCATCTCTCTGCGATAGGAGGCTCTTGCTATGAACTACATCTATCCCGCGATTTTTACCGAGGACACAGACGGTATCCTCGTCGATTTCCCCGATCTTCCGAACTGCTATACCGACGGTACGACCATCGCAGAGGCATTCGAGAACGCTGAGGATGCCCTTGCGCTTGCTCTTTGGCATCTGGAGGAGCAGCACGCCGCAATCCCTCCTGCATCCGCCCCCGCAGAACTCTCCGTTCCCACCGGCGCATCTGTCGCCCTCGTACGCGCAGACACTCTCCCCGTGCGCCAGATGAACAACACACGCACCGTACGCAAGAATGTAACCCTCCCCGGCTGGATGGATACGCTTGCACGCGAGCGCAATATCAACTTCTCCAAGCTCCTGCAGAACGCGATCCGAAAAGAATGCGGCATCAACATCTAAATACCCATTATTCACTCAAAACAAAACGCGCAGCTGCTCACGCAGCTGCGCGTTCTTCAATGGCAGTTCTTT
>CALIBA010000109.1 GCA_938045435.1 uncultured Selenomonas sp. | reverse complement strand
GGATCACAAAGAAGCAGAGACACCCAAGGCTGATGCACCAAAGACTGATGAACATTACGCAGTACGGCTTCTGCCGGCGTTGACCGCTGCATTTTCAATCGGTTGGACAGCGGCGACCGGCGTGCCGTCTGCGATTGCTTTTGCGATCTGGAAAGCAAGTGCGCTTCCATCAATAAGGGCGCGTTCTTTTGCCGCCTGATCCGCAGCTTTTTCGGCTGCCTGTGCACGGCTTCCGGCATCGGGATCAATCGTCTGCATTACCGGCGCAGAAGGTGCTATCCCTGCGGGTACAGTCTCCATACGCACAGGAGTCGGTTGCGGTGCAGTATCAAGCTGCGGATCTCGCTGCGGAGTCCTCATATCGCTTCCTGCTGCATGATTGTGTCCGTTCGTCTGCTGTTTTCCTTGTGTTTGTGCAATCTCGGAATACTTGGCGGGGAAGGCATCGGCAGGGGTTCCTGCGGTCACAGTTCCCGTCGGTCCCGTTTGCTGTTGTGCATTTCCTCCTTTTTCACCGCCGCTAAAGAGCGCGTTGCTCGCTACGGATGCAGCCGCAAAAATAGCCACTGCGCCTACGCCCACCATGATAAGCTTTTTCTTCACGGTTTTGGCGCGTTCTGCCGGGTCTGTATCATCATACGAAACGTCGCCGGAGGAGTACCCATCTTCTTCTATAAAATCCTCTTCATTGGAATCAGAGTTTCTATGAAAGAGCTTCTGCTTGATCTTCTGAACATCGAACCCCATCACTTGTGTTTCACCGCCTTATCCTCTTTTGCCGGATCATCTTTTTTGGGCAATATATCAACGTATTCGCGATCTGAATATTTGAGCCGCGCGTGATCAAATACGCGATCTGCAATGATATACCCATGACGGACACGATAATTCACAAGGGTCAGCTTCCCCTTGTTCTTATCTTCTACCCGATACAGGACAGGCAAATCATACTTGTTGCCCTTGCCCAATTTGATGTACGTCCGTGTTCCATCATCGAAAACTTCGAGAGGAAACAGACCTTCATCCGCACGCTTGCTGCCCTTAAACTCATAATCACGATGCAGCGCCTTATAGACGCTCCGTCCATCAATCTGCTCCGTGAATATTTCGTTGAATACTTCCTGCTCCGGTGTCACCTCCACCGAGGGGTACACGTTTTCAGGGTAGTTCCAGCATATAATCGGTGTATAGTCCTCTCGCTCCGACAACAAAAGATGATACGCGCGGCTTTGTGTGTAGATGACAAAATTCGTTGTCACGCCGTCCACAACAGGCTTGATGAAAACGTGCGGCGTGCTTCCGATCACCGCCGTTTCGATCATCCAGCGTGCGGTATCTCCCGCAATAACACCGCTGATCTCTTCTCCCGCTTTGAGCGTAATGTCTACGACATATCCCTTGCGTGCAAAAACCTCATACACGCCATCGTAGTTATATATATACTCTAAGCGTGATTCCGTATGCCATGCCTCAGCAGTCGTATGTATGGAGGCAGATACCGTCAGGGGCATGGCTGCGAAAGAGGCTGCACCCACGATCAAAAAGGCATTTTTCACCTTACGCCTCAGTTTCACAATGTCACCCCCTTATTTCCTTTCTTCCATCTCTTTCGTGATTGTCAAATCCTTAATCTTGAGTCCGAGCGGATTGATCAGCAGCTCTTCCTCTTTCTTTGGCGGATCAAGCACAACCGAAAGCAGTGCTGTATAGCTTGTTTTCACACCTGTGGCATTCCCGCTCAGTGCAAATTCATCTTCTACCCAGCGTACCTGATACGTTGACGGTGATCCCGGCTGCGCCTGAATGGATCGGATTGTTGGCTGTATTGTTGCTCTGCCAAACTTCGACGCAGGATTATCCGTCTGCAATATGGCGTTTAATTTGTTCGCCGCTTCCTGCGTCAAAAAATGTTGTGCGTGTGCCCAGTTCGTCTTATACTGCACCGGATCAAGCGGTACCGTCCTTGTATCTCGAATGAACTGTACGAGAAACGCACGCACCTCTGCTTCCTGCGGATTGTAATTCGTCGCTTTCAGCTCGCCTCCAGCTTCCACCTGTCCCGTTGCGTTATCCACACGAACGACATAGGTCTTAAAGTTCGCTGTTGTCACGACAAAAACCATAGCAACAACACATAGGGCAAGTAGTGCCATATAGAGGAGATTCCGCTTCTTGGCAACGTCTTTATCCAATGCAAGATTGTATAAATCCGTCTGGAAGCGTTTTGCGGCACCGCGATCAAATACATCCGTCGCTTTGCCTTTTGGATAAAATCTTTCCTGTTGTTCCATATGTTCTATCACCTCCTTTTCATGAATTTTATCATATATAAGGTTTTATGTAAACAGATAAACAGTTAATTATAGATATTCTGTTTAGTATTCAATTATTGTCTATAGTTTTAAATACAAGAAAAAATAAAGTTGCTTTAGGATAGATATTGCCTTAAAAGAGGTAATATGATATTATGCCGATAACAGAAAAAGGAATGCGCATTTACAGAAATCTCTTTGAGATTTCCATGCGCCACCCTCCGGCTGGACCGGTGCGCCTCCGGCGCAATGCGGCGTCGCCGCATCTCATCATGCTTCAGAAAGCATGATGAGGCACATCCATGCACGCATGGATGTGCAGATCGCCGCGAGCGGCGATAAAACATTTACTGCGGCAAAGGAGTCAAAATGTCAATTTTCTACTTCGAGAATACGCCGCACGGTACACGCCGTGACGGCTCAAAACTCAATACAAAATTGCATTTTGAGTATATTGCCCGTGAAGGAAAGTTCGAGAAAAGCCGGTCAAGACGGGAAGACCTTGTTTTTCTTGCTTCCGGCAATCTGCCGGAGTGGGCGGAAAACGCCTCTGATTTTTGGGAGCAAGCCGAAACCCACCGACGCAAGAACGGTCGTGCATATCGGGAGTTCCGCATCGGCTTGCAGGAAGAGCTGACCCTTGAAGAAAACAAAGCCCTGATTGAGCGATTTATAGAGGAGACGGGAATAAAAAAGAACCACGTATATTCATACGCGATTCATGACAAACCGGCAGCATTCGACAGCCGGCATCGTAACATTCACTGTCATTTGATGTTCAGCGAAAAAGTGTTAGAGGCGGATCGCTCGCTCTCAGAAGATAAGTTTTTCAAAAACTACGCAGAGAACGAAGCGGGTGAACCGACACAGGGCTACCGCACAGAGACGTATTGGGCACGGAAGGAGGCAACGCTTGAACTGCGTGAAAAATGGGCGCAGCTTGTCAACGATAAATTCAAAGAAAAAGGGCTGTCCTGCCGAATCGATCATCGAACGCTGGATGCACAGCGTCATGATCTGATTGAGCAGGGGAAACTGGAGGAAGCGGTGCTGCTCGATCGGACACCGGCACCGCACCTTGGAAACATTTACAAGAACCCTGCCATGATGAAAAAAATTCAGTTCGCGATTGATGAGGCATACCGCACGGCTGATGATTCAGAAGCTCCCGCCGATGCCACTGACGAACGCTCGCTAGAAGAGGTGAATATCGCTGTATTTGCCAACGATTTTGCGCTGCGCAAAATCGCACGCGAAATACAGATGGAACGCCTGCGTATTCGCACCGAGCGCGAAAACGCACTGGACGACCGGGAGCTTGCAGAAATTCAAGACGATCCATACACGGTGACAGTGGAGGATGTCTATTCGTATTGCGCGAAAAAAGAATCTGCATATCGGAAACTCGCAGCGCGTGAACTTGCACAGTATAAACGGATGAAGAAGTCCACTGACAAAAAGATGCAATACGCCTCTGCGGTCGATCGTGTATTTGGCGGTGAATATGGTAAAACAAAGAAAGCCTACGCCGCAGCGGCAAAGAAGCTACAAACGGCTCGCGCACATGTAGATGCCCTCGTACAGAAAAAAGAAAAGTCTCCTGCTCTTTTTGATGCGCTGCGTGAAGTAAAGCGTTTGAGCGATGAAAGAACGACGTTAGGAAAGAAACTGGCCGTGCTCAAAACGGAAATGAAGACGGATGCTTTCCGGGAAAAGGTCGATGCCATCGTCCAGCAGAATCAGACAGCACAGCCGACAGATGCAGCCATCGCCGCTATGTATAAAAAACATGTGGCAGCACGCAAAGAAGCAGAACGCTATGCAGCGATTCGCAGCCGTCTGGAAAAAGTGGATCGTGCTATGATCCTGTTCGCGAATAAGATGCCGCGTACACTCAATCGGTATTCAAAAATAGAGGGAGAGACACCGATCGGCAGCTTGAAGTCTAAGACGTTTGACGGAAGAACCTATGCCTTCTTGGGGCAGCCGCCGGATGACGGCAAGAAAATCATTATGGTTGAAGCCGTCCGTATGAACGATGACATACGGCGCGGCTCTGTCCCGAAATATCAGCTACTTTTTGACCGTGAGAAAGGACAGATTATCTCTGTTACCGAAGCCCGCGATAAGGACAGA
>CALIBA010000108.1 GCA_938045435.1 uncultured Selenomonas sp. | reverse complement strand
GGCTATAGCGAGAAAAGAACAAGAACAGAGCCTCTAGAACCGCTGTCTTTCCAACACAATTCCTCCCCCCCAACAAGGTTATGGGAGCCATCCCCTTGATTTCTATATTCCGAAATCCCTTGAAATTCTTTACGCAAATTTCATGTACCACGACGACAACCACACTTTCTTTGAATGAATGATAGGTGTTTTGAAAACATATCATTTTCAGTAACGTCAGTCCTGAGTCAGAGCAAAAAACATCCATATGTTGCAACTCTTATTGACGATAGCAGAACAAAAAGATATACCAAGACGATGGGGCTGAACTTATCAGCACTTTCTTGAAGCATTCCTTACAGATTCTCTTTATACCACTGGATCGCTTCCTTGATCCCCTTTTCGAAATCGTACTCCGGTGCATAGCCGAGATTCTTGCAGATCTTCGAGATGTCCGCCCCACTGTGGCGGATATCCCCCTTGCGCTCAGGGCCAAATACAGGCTTCAAGTCCTTCTCCAACAGTGCACTGAGCACCGTATACATCTCATTGAGGCTTAATCGCTTTCCAGAGGCGACATTATACGCCTCCCCCGCCGCCTCGTGCGGCGCGACGCACGCAAGGAGATTCGCCTGCACAACATCCTCCACATAGACGAAGTCCCGCGACTGCTCTCCGTCGCCGTTGATTGTCGGCGCCTCATCTCTGAGCAGGCACTCAATAAACTTCGGAACCACCGCTGCATAGGCACCGTTCGGATCCTGCCGTCGCCCATATACATTGAAGTATCGCATCCCGTAGCAGTCCAGTCCGTAGTGCATCGTATACTGATAGGCATACTCCTCTGTGGCAAACTTCGTCACCGCATACGTCGAGAGACGATTCCCAACGATCTCTTCCCGCTTCGGCATCGTCTCGTCATCGCCATAGACCGCCGCACTTGATGCATAGGTAAACTTCTTGACGCCGTTTTTCGCCGCGGCCTCCATCATATTGACCGTACCGACAATATTCGTCAGCGTATAGTCCACCGGCTGCTCAATACTCTCCGGGACGCTCACCGATGCCGCCTGATGCAGCACATAGTCCGCGCCCTTACACACACGGTCACAGAGAGATGCATCCCGAATATCGCCCTCAATAAACTCAAACTTCGGGTTATCCCGAAATCCCTCTATATTCCTCGCATACCCCGTCGACAGATTATCCAGCACACGAACACTATGCCCCATCGACAGAATCGCCTCGCACAAATTCGAGCCGATAAATCCAGCACCGCCTGTGACGAGGAATAAACTGTTTTCTGGAAATACAATCGCACGATAGTTCATAATATCCCCCAAAATTTTGTTGGCCACTCTTCCCGTTTTCTAGATTCCCCCCTCTATGGATGCTGCATCTCCCTTCAACATGATTGCACGCTATCACAATAGTCTTTTGCAAATTTTTGAAGTGCCTCCTCATTTACCCGCTTCAAAGCATCAACATCTTCATTTTGAATCGGCTGCTGCCACAGATCCCACATTTTCTTCGCCAAATCTTCAGGATCATTCGGATCGAGAAAGACACCTTTCGCGGGTGCTTGCTCTCTATGCACCTTCAAGTCGGACAGCAGTATCGGCTTTCCTCTGTACTTCGCCTCCTCTACCGTGGTACTCCATCCCTCAAAAAAAGAAGGATTGATATATCCTAGAGATGCCTCTGCCAAAGCTTGCACATCCGCATAGGGAATCATGCCCAAGATCAAATAACGGTCGCCGAGTTCGTATTCCTTAACGAATGACTCGATTGCAGCAAAATGCCCTGGTGCTCTGTAGTCACTCGTATTCCCCGTTGATACGACACGGACAAACTTTCCTTCATCCTTTAGAATGCGTAATGCCTGTAGAACCACTTTATGATTTTTATGTTTCCAGTATTGATTCGGCAGAAAGAAATACTTCCCTGCAATACCGTATTTCGCCTCAACCAAATTCACCTGTTTGGGCGAATCGAAATCCAAAACGGGAGCAAAACGCAGGACACACGCTTTTTCTTTATACTGCGGATAATATTTTATAAAATCATCCTTTGCCGTCTCACTGCTGAGAATCACCTTGTCCATACACGCTGCCATACGCTCAAATTCTGCATCTCGGCTCGAAAGCTCTTTTTTTGAAAAAAATTCCGGCAGATACTTATGTTGAAAATCTGGAATCCATGCGATGTTCTTTACCCCCGGACACCAAACAGAAGATTGTATATGAGAGAGAACGTTGACGCCGTAGCGGCGGAGATGGTGCGCCAGAAACATATCTTGATGAAAAATTTTCATCCACATTTTTCGTATAAACCAAGAAAACGTCCATCTCGCAGGAAATGACACAGGTATAAACTCGATATTCTTTGACAGATCATGAAATGCATCCGCTTCCTGCCCTTTTGGAAGAAAGACTTTGATACGAACAGAATTCGATTCATATCGTGAAATCGCAGTAAGGAGATTCCGATAGTAATTTACTCCGCCAAGCCAGTTGTTCGATAGGTCAAGCACGAATGCTACCGTTACCATACTCCCGATACCACCTTACATACTCTCTAATCCCCTGCATCAAATCGACAGACGGATGCCACCCCCAGCCGTTCATCGCAACAGAATCCGCCACATAATGATTCGGGTTCCCTGCATTGATTTCTCCACCGAAGGCCGGTAGTTCCTGCGCCCCATACGCTTCAAAAAGGATGTCCAGAACATCTTTGATCTTGACTGCCTGACCGGTACCCACATTGACAACAGAACATTCCGGCGATGCCTTCTCTCCTGCGATAAGAAACGCCCGCGCCACATCGGAAACATGAACCCAGTCCCGCGTCTCCTCACCGGTTCCCCAAAAGGTATTGATGCCCTGTGACAGCTTGCTGCAGGCATCCCAAAGCAGTTGTTTTTTCAGGCCATTACCATAGACCGAAAACAGGCGAAGTACAGCAACGTGAACTCCGTATTGCGTCGCGTACATCGTACACAATTCTTCGACAATATTTTTATGCACACCATACGGAGAAATCGGATTCGGTGTCATGTCAGTTGTCAGTGGAAGCGTCTCTTGATTGCCGTAAATTGCTGCACTCGATGGATATAGCAAACATGTCTGTGGGGAGAAAACACGAATGTATTCGAGCACATAATGCGTTGTCCAAACCGTTCGCTCAAAATCCTTCATGGGATTGACCAGAGAAAAGCCGACCGATCCGCTGCCTGCGCAGTGAATGATAATGTCCACATCAGAAGCATAGCTTTGAAGCGAATCCATGTTAACATCAGCATTGTGCCACTCATCGATTCCCCATACTTTTTCCTCGGATGCGCTCCATGTCCCATGTCCCAATCCAATGACATAGAAGTTTGCCTGACCGTATATTTTTGCCACATAGCGCCCGAGGAAGCCATGGGCACCTGTAATCAATACTCGTTTCACCGTTTCCCCCACTATGTTCTACATCCTAGGTCAAGCTTTGTCCCGTAATTTTTTCATAGTCTTGCGACAAGAGAGTCCCTCTGTTCCTGAATCGTGTTACTATACCACGAAAACGGCTCAAAGAAAGCCGCACTTTCCAATTTGGTATCGGTTTTGATGAAAAAATATGTATGTCACCGTGACCAACATAATGGCGATGAAAGCGCTCCGCGATCAGATTCATTGATCGCTCTGTATAAAATGCGATATGCTGCCCATGCAGTGTTACATAGTACCACCAGTCTTTTATATGCAGCGGTGGATTTGGGATCAGCTTCGTCATGACAATGAGATTGTCACCAAGCTCCATCAGATTTTCTATTTCTTTCATTGGTTCAGCAAAATGCTCGAAAAGCTCGAACGCCGTGATAACATCGTAATGATTACGCTGTTTTTCAAAGCCTTTTGCGAACAGGTTTTGACAATACTGATCATACCATTCAAAAGGGATTCCTTTATCGCGCATCAAGCGTGCAAATATGCCATATCCGCCCCCGTAATCAAGAAACGTCTCAGATTGCGGAAGGCAAATATTAATGACAGCTTCTATTCTCGGAAACAGGAATACATTTCTTGATAACAAACCGATATCCGCATCGCAAATTGCATCCGAATAAGCTTCATCCAACCAATACGGTTCTTCTGTTCTTACGAATCCGCAATGTGGGCAATGAAAATACTGTATGGTATACTTTTGCAGTATCGTTCCCGTTTCAAACGGCTGCATCTCTGTTGCACAAATCTCACATTGCATCGTTTCCAAAATGTTTCATCCCCTCTCAAGACAGTTATTCGCTTTCAATATGCTTGACCACACATGCTGGATTCCCAGCCGCAACCGTCCACGGTGGTACATCTTTCGTTACAACAGCCCCTGCAGCGACAACAGCCCCTTCACCAACCGTAACGCCCTTCAATATGATCGTATTCATTCCAACCCACGCCTTATCACATATACGAATCGGTTTCGTGCGCACAACAGACCAGTCCTTACTTGCAAGAGGATCACGACTGGCTCGTAAATCTTCCCGCAGACAGCGAAGATCCTCGATGCGTGCACGCCAATCCAAGGAATGTGAGTCATGGTCGTAAATGCAACAACCCCAAGCAATAGTTACATCATTGCCAATTTCAATTTTGCTGCGCGAAATCAGTTGTGTTCCGCCACCAATAAAGGAACGATCCCCTATGGAAACAAATCCTTGGTCAGACTCAAAGACAAATGTGCATCCTAAGACACAGTCATCCCCAATAGAAATACGTTGTTTCCCAGTATCAATACGGCAATCAATACGCGCACTATCCATGAACATAGAGTTCTCCCCTATTTTTACTAAATAAGGGCGTCGGTGAATATCTCTTTGCATATCATATCTGAGTTGCTTTCGCCCCCATTGCAGAAATACTCTTAACATATATTCTCACTCCAAAGGTGATTCACTTAGTCTTGTTTTAACAATACAAATTAAATGTTTGCCGATAATTTTTCCCAACAAAACATATGTAGCCGCAACAGCGTGAACTGACCTATCTTCACAGCATTCATAATGCACAAAAATTAATGCCATACATCGACCTCAACACATATCTCTTAAACATTCAATCAAAGGATTTAAGAAAAACACCTTTGTTATCATAGCGCCTCGCCAAATACCAATCAGCACCTTGATAGGTCTCCGTCACTAAAATATGCTTTAGGAAAAGTACTTCCTATATCATCATTATTTATCTAACTTGATTGCTTTTTAGTTAATACATCAGACAGAAGTCGTTTTTTAAAGACATCAATGCTACTATTGGGTGTAAGATTATTTATAATCACATTCTTTTTTCGGGCATAGGCTTCAATTTTAGCATATTCTCTAAGCGTATCTGCAAGTCCTTGCATTTGCTCATACATAGTAACAGCCCTTCCATCAGCCCAACGCAAAATCTTATCGTCATGTTGTGTATCATAAAAATGTGGATCGGAGCGAATCACATGATTATCTTGATCAACCCTTAAATCTCTATGATAATTATGGTCTGCTCCCAATATATATATTGTTTGATAGCCAAGTACTATTGCAGAAAAAATGCTTGCTGATAAAACATTGTAACACGCAAATGAAACAAGTTGCTTATCCCTAAAAAAATTTTGTACCCACGCAAACCCATTAAACTCGATACAATTAATATAGCAAATTTTTATATTCTTATTCTTACTTATTATATCCTGAAAAATCCTAGCCGTTTTTGCCTTTGTTGGTACAATCAAATACATTTCCCATGTGGTTTGTTGTTGAAGTTTCCATAGGGTTTTCAGCTCCATATTTTCCTTTACAGAATGATCTTTCACCGAAAAAAAGCCATCATAAATCATAACATAGTATCGCGGCCTCAATTGAATAAAATATGGTGACTGTACCATATGATTAACGCAAATTACTTCCTCTTGTTTTAATTCTTCAACTCCAAATTCTAGTGTCTCATTAAGAGATGGTCCATTGACTAGAACAAAAATGCGTTGTTCTTTTGTGGTAGATAGAAGCGGAAGTTGTACCCATTTAGAATACACCAGCATACGGCCTATACTAACCAAAGTAACCTGAATTTTCCAAACTAGATCAATGAGGGTTTTTATTATTTTTTTTATAGACATTATCCTCTTAACCTTCCTTATATTAGAGCATCTAATAACATCTTTGTATTATCTCCCACTCGATAAATACATTATTCCCCATCGTAATTTTGCAACACAAAATGAGCTCCCTCAAAAGATATATTCTCCTCAAATAACAATTTCTACCAGAGGTATAGTACTCTCCATAATACCATCATTCTTCCTTGCTCGCTCTTTCAGATATTTTCTCCCTTTTATGTAACGTGCTTTCTTCATTATATTCACTTCCAACCGAGTCATCAAATATAATGATATCATCCAATAAGTGAGCATAGTATCTTCCTTTAATGTCTTTACAATTTTTTAGGTGATCATTGATATATCTATATCTATATTTTTCATTGTCGTTTTCATCTACAACCCCCCGAAACCGATCTTGTGGTATCATTGGAAGTGTATACTCAGATGCGCTCTGACCCAAAATATACAATAGCATCTTTGCTCGATCCTGTAGTACTTGAGGCCTTCTTTTGTATCGAGTAATATAGCGCAAACGGTTTTCATACTCTTCCTTCGTTGATGAGTTTATATCTATCCCAAATCCAGCGTAATAACCCTTCCCAGCAGTAAATACAGGCAGTCCAAATGTAGTAGCTTCGAGTCCTATTGTCCCATTACAAGTTACAACGTAGTCAAAGAAATTAAAAATACTATATGTACTAAAATCATCTGGCAGGGTATTAATATTTTTCCAACCATATTTTTTTACAAGTGGGGTAATGCTCCCCTTCTCACCATAATTTTTCGCAGAGGGATGCTCTTTTACAAAAACGATAATATCTTCCGTCTCTTCTAAAATAGAAAGCGTTTCAATAAGCCATTGATAGTAATCTCTGTAAATTGTATCATCTGCCAGATGTGGACGATCTGAAAATGCATGTGCAGCAACCACTACAAATTTTCGTGTGTCGTCTACATCAACACCTGCTAACTCACATAACGCTTCTTTAGAATATTGTTTTTTCCCATAAAATGCAGTGCGATCCAAGTCAGCTTTAGCCACTCCAGCAAAGTGCTTTACAAGATAATTATCAAGTTCTTCTTTTGTGGTACTATACCGATACATGTTATACCGTTCATGTGTAATTTGACCTGGAAATCTTACTTTCAGTCCCTTAATTGGTTTATGTTGTACAATACGACCAAGACAACTCTGATAAACAATGCACTTAGATTGCATGGCATATTTGGCAAATGGTGTGCGTTCGTAATCACAATCAGAAAAAACAAACACGCTATATGGTGCATTAGCAGAAAATAGGTGTTTCGCAATATAAATATTCTTACAAAATGCATAAACAGCTTTTATATGGGATAGCTTTATATTTTCAACTGTATATTCCTGACTTCGATAGACTATCAGTGTATCATACAACTCCTCTCCCATAGGGATTCCATCAGTCTCCCATTTAAGTATATCATCAACACTTTTCCAGTTTCTCCATACTTGAAAGGCATGAAATAATATACATATTTTTTTTAATAAACTAATGTTCCAATCTGCATATCCTTGAATAGAAAATGATTCATATACCTCCCGCGTAAGTCTATATTTCATATCATCTATATCTAGAACATCAATTGGATAACCATAGCGTTCTGATATTTTTTTTGCTACAACCATTGCTTCTATAATAGAGGTAATATAGTCACCAGCAACATAAACCAGTATTCGTGAGCCATCCATGCTCACATTAGATGGGGTCTTCCAAAAGGGACGATTCATTGCAACAAATTCAGACTCACCGATTGAAACAGGCCGAGTAAATCGTTCAATTATTTTTTTTCTAATAAGCCGAAGTATTCGAATAACCATAAGATATGCTCCTTATATCGTACATGCTTGTGCGACGGAGCTTTCCGCCCCCACACGATACATCAAGGTCATCATATTCCCCCAGTAGGCAGGTGCGTTGAAATCTATTTCTTTTCCATCTTTTTTATATTGAACGGCTTTCGCGACCCTCAACAAATCATCCTCCACATTTGCATATGGAGTATCCTCATAGAAATACCGTTCACCAATCTTCTGCCCCCCCAACGACTTTAAATAAGATGTCAATGCCGGTTCTGTGTAGCCAATAAAATCGGCTCCGGTAACAGGCTGAGTAAAGCGCTTCCCAAATAAACGAAAAGCAAATGAATTCATGTTAGGCTGTGCTGTAATAAATAAATACCCATCACCATTTTGACGCAACAAAGAAATCGCTTTTTCTATATATTTTTTAGGATAGGGCACATATTGCAGAACACCTCGAAAAATGATGAGATCAAATTTTTCACATCCAAAATCCATTTCATCAAACACACCATAGAGTACACGATGTGTCTTTTCAGCAACAACAGCGGCTTCTCGACCATATTCTACACCACATGTCTCATACCCATTTGCTTCATACACATCCAAAAAGGAGCCATTCCCGCAACCGACGTCAAGAATCTTTCCACTTGGTACATATAAATGTGAGAAGTCATAATCAATCCTATACATCTTATTGCGCTTCTCTGCTGCCCTAGCGTCCTGTACATGCACACGGGAAAGATAGTCCCCCCAATACTTTGGAAGCCCTTTAGTATTTAAACGCCGTTTTGCAAAAACAACTCCACAGGAAGAGCATCGAACAATATCACAGCCCATATCATCTGTATAAAGCATCTGAGCCTTGTCAACCATCGTACCATCCCATGGGCAACGATCAAGCACCTCAAAATCTTCATTCTGCAGCATTTCCATTTATTACATCTCCATCTTTTTTAATAGGCGACATTCTTTCAACTGCTTGACAAGCGGAATTAATTCACGAACTGGCACATGAATAATGTTACTTATATCAATCAAATCATTTGAGCCATCAGCATATGCGATAAAGTCCATCATTTTTTTTATAGCACTATACTGCCCCTTTTGACTAATCAGAGGATACAATCCCCTTTTTCCTAATTGCGGCTCACACAAGCATTGAGTTTGATAATATTCGTTATTTTCTAGAGCCTCTATGATGTCACAATAGACTTCATATGCGCCTTGCAGACCATGAGGCGAAATAAGATCCATATTATCTTTACTTGTATGATACTCTGGATATTCGCTATACTTGGATCGGCAAACAGCACAGACAGGGAGATCTATTCCGGGAGAATTATATTGACGCTCATCGGAACCGCGCTGCAAAAAAGAATATCTTTTATATTCTGGGTAGCGGAACGAGAGAACATTCTTGGCAACTTTGTCTGCAAGGGTATCCCCATAACGAGATGCAACATACGAGTATGTCCCGTCATCCCCAACACAGGAGATGTTGAATCCTGCACGAATATTTTTCTTCATCTCTGTATGGTGAATACTAAGATATGTAATTGCGCCTATTGTTTCTGGAATCAAGATAATACGGTATTTGTACTTTCGCCTCTGCTTCTGCAACAACATATAAGCAAGATAAGTTACAAGCGTAGGTCCTGAAAGCTCGTTATTTGCCATCGAGGGATGACAAATATAGGTCGACAGAAAGATTTCTTCATTATTTCCTTCGGTTGATGGGATAATGATCTCACCATAAGTCAAGCTGCCATCGCTAAGATCACTGTCTATGTAGATATGATAAGTATCCTCTCCAAGCGCGTCTTTTTGATTCTGCGTCATACAAAATCCATAGCACTCTTTATAATAACTCGTAACATATGGAATAACATCAGGCTGATCTGGCTGCGTATAAATAAGCGGAAGGAGTTCATTCAGAGATATTTTTTTATTTACTGGTAGTGAATATCCAACGACACAAAGGTTGGTCTTTTGAAAGTCAAGAATCTTTTCGCCTTTTCCATTTTTTATCCACGCATCATAGATGTTCCACTCCTTCGGTATTCTCCAATCAAACACTTGTGTCCCACTAGGCACTTCATGAATCGTGATCTCTGGAACACGTTCTTGTAAAATACGGAATGTCTCTCGAACCCCATTTCCTGTAATGCTACGGCAAATTGGGAAAAGCTCTTCACAAAGACGATACATTTTCTCGCCAATGCTCATATGCTGCTCGCCTCCATGCTCTCGATGATAATAAAATACCTTTCAATTCTATATCTTAATATTATACACTATTGATTAAGAAAACCTCTTTCAAGATAATCCAAAAGACATGCACCGGCCTCTCCAGATATATTTAATTGGCATTGATGTTGAAACCACTCTAGCGCCCCCGGTTGATTAGCTCTCCATAGAGCCTGTTTAATTGTCTCTTCCTGTACTTCACTTGCAACGCCTAAATACCATATATATCCAGCCTTCCCACACGCTATACATGAAGCTGTTTGATTATCTGCAACAGATGTCACAATCGTTGGAAGCCCTAAAAAACACCTTTCCCATGTTGCAGTCCCCCCCCCACCAAGAGAAATATCTGAGGCATTCATATAATCCCCTATATTGCTAACTTGACAATGATATATCATATTTTCATGCTGATTACAAAGCACTCTGATTTTTTTCTTATGCGGATTTCCTTGACCTACAATCACGTCAACATGAGCAACTATACCAGACTTCAAAATAGCAGATATTGCTTTTTCTGTCTCATTCGTTAAATCTACGCCACCATAAAATACTAGAATCCTTTCGATTTTCCCTGTTCGTTTGCGCAGCCGCTTTCTTATATCATAAAACTCTTGTCTCAACAATAGATATTGGGGGCCTAAAAAACAACGACACGATTCTGGAACAAGTCCATTGTAGCGTGTATCTTTATCCAAATAAAAATTCTGGTCCAATAGAATATCACAATCATGAACACGATTAGCCAAATCATCAATAACAACAATCTTCCTAACATGGGGGCGAATCTTTCTCTCCCACACGGCATCAATGGCATAACTATCTATAATCAAGAAATCAATCCAAGGCATTTCTCGAAGTACTGTCTCTGTCTCCGCAGCATCCGTCTCTTTATCGACAGTTAACCACGCTTCATAGCCACAAAGATCTTTCCTCTCATCAGCAGAACGAGGCAGAACAAAAACAGAATATCCCTGAAGCTTAATCAAGTCTATTAAATTCCCTTCAAGATCACGCGTAATAAAAGTGATATTTGCATCTTCGCTTTTATGTAAACGTTCTGCAAAGGTCAAACAACGCATAAGATGTCCGCTTCCTATTTGAAGTGAGGCATCGACTCGGAAGACAACATTCATAAATTCACCTGTATAAATTGTTTAATGTTTTTCCATCTTTATAAGTGAATTAGCTTACAAGGTCTTTTCTAATTATTCAAGCCCTGCAGCAAATGATACTTCACTTCTGCAAGGGTCCAATCCGTCTGATTATCAATGTCTTGAACTTCTATTTCTGTCAGCATAAATGGTACACACCGCAAGGAATATCCTCCTTGTTCTGTATTTTCCTTCATAGAGCTAAGAAAAGCCTCTACATTGTAAAAATAAAACTGTCCCGCATCATGATACCATGTTTCTAAGTCTTGTGATCTGCTGCGTACATGCTCTGGAAAATTATAGACTAAAAAATCTTTTTGAAGACAAAAACTCCTCTGAGGAGGATAGGAAAATGGAACAACAGACTGCAACATCTCTGCTCCACTTTTTTCAAAAACATCATATGCGGCTTGTAATTTGGAGCCGGTAACAAAAGGTGCCGTAGGATAAATACAGCACATTACATCAAACATGTTTCCTTGCGCCTTATACTTATCCAAAACCTCCTGCAAAACCTCAGCCATAACAGCATAATCATCCGATGTAGAAGCGCTGCGGAAAAAAGGAACTATGGCACCATATTGCTGCGCAACATCAGCGATTTCTAGGCTGTCCGTGGAAACCATAACTTCGTCAAACAGTTTACTCTCCAAAGCAGCCTGAATAGAATAAGAAATAATAGGTTTACCGCAAAACTCCTTAATATTCTTTCCAGGTATACGCTTACTTCCCCCCCGAGCTGTAATGATCGCTACTTTAGTCATGAAATCACCTCAATCCAGCGAAAAGTTTATCAAGCAAGATCCTTTGGATACAGTTCCTGACCTTGTTCCATATCACAGGATAAGACTCTCCCTAAAACAATGTTTTTCTCAAAGGGACGATAAGCCCCTCGCGGTGCTGGTCTGAGTGCCTCAACATCACTTTCACCAATCTGCTCACCAGCTTTTATATCTCTAGTGAGACGCAGGCACCGCTGCTGAAGTACAACTGTTTCCTGTTCATTTTCCTCGACTCGCTTGATTCCAGTCCCCATTGCTGACTCCAGCTCACGGGCACGGTCAACCATATCTCGCCATGTTACAGGATCCATTGAAAAAGCATGGTCTGGTCCCTCTCTCCGCGTATCCGAGGTAAAATGCTTTTCCACAGCACGTGCCCCAAGTGTAATCGCCCCCAATACGGTAGCATGCCCTGGTGTATGATCTGATAATCCAAGCAGCATATCCGGGTATATTACGGCATACATTTTTAAAACATTGAGATTCACATATTTCATATTCTCAATATTTCCCGTATAGTTCGTATTGCATTGCATAAGGAGAAGATTCTTATTGTATGTAAGCACTGAATCAACTGCACGTATGACATCCGAAATTTCAGATGCTCCTGTCGCTAGGAGTACCGGCTTATTTTTTTTTGCAACATAAGAAATAAACTCTGTCCACGTAATATCGCCGGAGCCAATTTTATATACAGGAACATATTTATCAATGCCATCGACTGCAGGCACATCATATGGCGTAGTTAAGAAGTCAATATTCGCTTTTTCTGCAGTCTCTGCAAGAGTAGAATTCCATTCGCGATGGCATTCAGCATCTCTAAAAACCTCGAAAACACTTTTCTTCCATGCAGATTGATGCCCTGCTTGTTTTCCTAAATTACGAAATCCATAGTCACTTACAATCTTTTCTGCTAGGAAGTGTTGAAACTTAACAGCATCTGCACCAGCTGCTTTGGCCAGAAAGATCAACTCTTTTGCTCTTTCAATATCACCATCGTGATTTGAGGCAATATCCGCAATAAAATATGTCGGCGCCGTTTTTGAAAGCAATCTCCCATTGATAGAAAAAGATGAATTATAGCTATAATTATCCATGCAAGCCTCCCTCTTTGTATTCGTCAGCAATACTCTCAATTACTTCATCAAGAGTCGGCATATTATATCCAAGCAACCTTTCTATTCGTGTTGTTGAAAGACCTAGAGAGTCCGCACGTTTTGTCCCAAGAGAGGCAACCGAGCCTTCTCTGTATTTTGGAATAGAGAGAAATATCCGTTTTGACAAGGCAACGGCAAACTCTTCTTTCGATGACACTGTCGATGAGGCAAGATTGAGCACCCCGACAGGATGCACGCGGAGAATATCTAGGAGTATTTTGCTAAATTGTCTTGTATGAATAGAGGAGGTGAAAAAATCTGTAAACAAACTCAACTCTTCACCTTTTTGCAATGCATTTAACAACCACTCAAGGAAAGTGGGGCGCGTACCAATTCCTCGTAGTCCGACAATATTTGTACGTAGCACAATTGTATTCGGATAAGTCAGGGCTAAACATTCACCTGCATACTTTGTCCGTGCATATTCATTAAAAAATACAATAGGGTCTTCCTCATCATGCTTCTTACGCTCATCTCCATGATAATAATGATCAGTGGAAACCTGCACAAAATATGTATTATATATATGACAAAATGCCGCTAACCGTTCCGGTAAGCGGCTATTTATCATATACGCAGCAGCAATATTCTGCTCACAAAGATCGAGTCCTACAATGGCTGCAGCATTAATACAAACAGTGGGTCGCACCTCTTCAAAGCAAGACTTCAATAAATGATCTTCCGTTAGGTCAAATGAATAGTCAGCATTATTACGAGCAACCATATGCAATGTAATGTTTGACTGAGCAGATAATTCTTGTGCGAGGCTTCTCCCAAGCATGCCATTCGCACCAATCAGTAAAATCCTATGTTGCATCCTTTTCTCCCACAACGCCACAAATGATCACTTGTTTTCAATGTGTTACGGATTCATCTCCCGAAGTTCATTTACCGTAAGAAACACATCGTTTGTGCCAGAGCTGTACTCGAACCCATCTGGTACCGGATCCCCCTCTTCACCTAGTAGATTCTTCGCATAGTTGATGTCTTTTCCAAAATCAATGCTTGGTTTAATAACAAAATGGTCTTGAAACTCCAACGTTTCATAAAACACGTCAGATGGACACATGACCTCATGCAGTTTCTCCCCAGGACGAATACCAACGATCTTTGTCGGCACACCTGGTGCTATCGCTTCCACAAGATCAAGAATTCTCATAGATGGAATCTTAGGAACAAAAATTTCTCCGCCTTGCATACGCTGAAAACCTTTCAAAACCAGTTCTACGCCATCCTCCAACCGCAACCAGAATCGCGTCATACGGGGATCTGTCACGGGCAGCTCCATTGCGCCCTCCGCAATCAGCTTCTTAAAGAATGGGACGACAGAGCCACGCGAACCGACGACATTCCCATAACGAACGACTGCGAAGCGAGTCTCACGATCCCCGACAAGATTATTTGCCGCCGTAAAGAGTTTGTCCGATGCTAGTTTGGTCGCACCATATAAGTTGATTGGGTTTGCCGCCTTGTCCGTGGAGAGTGCAATCACCTTCTTAACCCCCGCGGCAATTGCCGCATTGATTACATTCTGTGCCCCGTTGATATTTGTCTTGATGCACTCCATCGGATTATATTCCGCAGCCGGCACCTGCTTGAGCGCAGCTGCATGTACAACATAGTCGACCTGATACATTGCCTGTTTTAGGCGAGCCTCATCACGGACATCCCCAATAAAATAGCGCATACATGAAGTATTAAAAGCCTGTTGCATCTCAAACTGTTTGAGTTCGTCACGGGAAAACACAATAACTTTCTTAGGCGCGAATCGATTTAATAGAATTTCTATAAATTTCTTTCCAAACGAACCTGTTCCACCAGTAATAAGAATAGTCTTGTCATTAAACAAACAAATCAACCCCCATGAAAATCAAGATGTTTTAAGTGTATAGCTAAATATAGGAAAGAGCGTCTCACAATAAAATTTTCGCTTTTCCATTTTCAAACCGCACCCTAAAATCACACTCAGCCAGGGTACTGATGCGATGTGCAATGGCGATAATTGTGATTTGGCCTTTGAATTTCATTATTGTGCTCGTGATGTTCTTTTCTGTCTCCGTGTCAAGCGCAGAGGTCGCCTCATCCAGAATCAGAACCTCTGGCTGCTGATAGAGAGCGCGTGCAATGCCGATGCGCTGACGCTGCCCGCCGGAGAGTTTTACCCCGCGTTCACCGACCGTAGTTTCTATCCCATGAGGCAACGCGTTTACAAATTGATCCAGCTCCGCCATAACAAGTGCCTTATGAACGCGAACATCATCAATTTCATCAAGAGATTCACCGAGCGCCACGTTTTCGCGAATGGTCGCGTCTGTCAGATAGATGGACTGCGGGACATAGGCGATATTCGCCTGCCATGCGCGAAGTTTCTGGCGAATATCTGTACCATCAACGGTAATTCTGCCGCGCGCCGGAACAAAGAGCCCTAAAAGAATATCTACAAATGTTGTTTTCCCGGCGCCTGACGGTCCGAGAATACCGACAAAACTTCCTTTTGGAATAGAAAAACTGACATCTGTAAGTACCTCTTCCGCAACACCAGGATAATAGAATCCCAAATGCTCAATGCGAATCTCTCCGGAAAAAGGAAGCCGCGGCGGCGTATCGGTCAATTTAAGACTCCGATGATGATATTTGCGCGATTTGACAGCAATGAGCTCACGATAAAGTTCTTCGAATAACGGTAATTGGAATTTGATTCCATTGGAAAGATTTACGATGCGGTTCGCGCTCGGCATCAGGCGAAATGCCGCAAGAGCCAGAACTGCGAGCAGGGGCACGATATCCGTTGGAGCATCGCCGATGGCGAGCTTTCCAATAATAAGAAGAAGTAGCGCGCATACAACGAGGGTCTCTATAATTATACGCGGAAGTTGATTCAGAAAAAGGAAGCGCCGGTTTGCCAGCCCATATTGTTCATAGTTCTGCGCAAATTCCTGGAGGAAAAACTGCTCCTTACGCATCACTTTCGTTTCTTTTATTGCCCCTAGCCCCTGATTCACAGACTGGATATAGGATACGGCGTAATCGTTCTGCACTCTCCCCGCACGATCTATGCTTCGGCGAAATGAGAGGACCAATACATAAATCAACCCGCCCATAACACCTGCAACAACAATCGCAGTAAACGGATCGGCAAAAATAAGCATCAGCCAGATCGTCAGCGCCGTGATGATTTCTGTCAGTAGTTGAAAAGTGGGAATCAAGATATTGGAAAAAATAGCGACGCCCCCACTGTTAACATTCCTAAGCAGTACCGCCGTATTATGATTCAAATGAAAAAGGTACG
>CALIBA010000107.1 GCA_938045435.1 uncultured Selenomonas sp. | reverse complement strand
TACATTTTATCCATCAAAGCACCCCTATTTTCACAAACAAGAAAAAGCACTTTACGAGCGCCCTCGTAAAGTGCCCTGTTATCTCTTAGAGTTTTCCGACAAGATCAAAGCTCGGCTTCAGTGTCTTTTCGCCCGGCTTCCAACGTGCGGGGCAAACCTCATCGCCGTGCTCCGCGACAAACTGGAGCGCCTGCACCTTGCGAAGAAGCTCCTGTGCATTGCGTCCGACATTGCCTGCACTCACTTCATAGGAAACGATCTTGCCCTCAGGGTTCACGACAAACGTGCCGCGCTCAGAGCGACCGTCATCCTCGATGTAGACCTCAAAGTCGCGCGCGAGCTTTGCTGTTGGATCTGCAAGCATCGGATAGGTAAGCTTTCCGACAAGATCGGAGCTCTCATGCCATGCCTTGTGAACGAAGTGGGAGTCACAGGAGACGCCGAAAATCTCGCAGCCAAGTTTCTGAAACTCGCCGTACTGCTCCTGAAGGTCTGCAAGCTCCGTCGGGCAAACAAACGTGAAGTCTGCCGGATAGAAGAAGAACACACTCCATTTACCCTTGAGATCCGCCTTTGTGTACTGTACGAACTCACCGTGCGCTGCGCCTGCCTTCTTCTGGAAGGCATCTACCTTAAAATCGCTGATTTCCTTGTTGATGAGTGACATTAAATATCCTCCTTTTGATAAAACCAATTGCTCTCATTTCGAGCGATTGCATATGTCCTTTGTGTGAGTTAATCATAGCACAGGAAATTTTTCTTGTCAATAGAAATTTATATTTTTTAATAATAATTTTTAGTTAAATATTCATCACAGCAAAAAGTCCTGTAAAATAAACATTGTCACAGTAAAGAAAAGCACCTCCGATACAGCAGTTCCCTCTCTCGTCAAAGCCGCATCTTAAAGTCATCATACCCGAATTCCCGCACAATCTCCCATGCACCACTTGGCGGGACAGCAATGATCTGCGGCAGCGGCATGCCATTGAACGTATTATTCTTCACCATCGTATAGATTGCCATATCGCCGAACACAACACGGTCACCGACCGCGAGCGGTGCATCAAAAGAATATGTGCCAATCGTATCACCCGCGAGACAGGTCGGCCCTGCAAGTATGT
>CALIBA010000106.1 GCA_938045435.1 uncultured Selenomonas sp. | reverse complement strand
GACCGCCTCTGAGATAAAATCGGCGGGGAAATATTTTTCAAAGATCTCTTGGTTCTCAAACGGATAATGCCACTGGGCAAAGGGCATCGAACCGGAGTCAAACCAGCAGTCAATGACCTCGGGCACGCGGTGCATTGTTTCACCGCATTCCTCGCACGGAAATGTAACTGCATCAATATATGGACGGTGCAGTTCGATACTTTCAGGACAGTTCGGCTGAAGCGCGCGCAGCTCCTCGATGGAACCAACGGCGTGTTCATGCCCACAGGCGCATCTCCAGATGTTGAGCGGCGTCCCCCAGTAGCGATCACGGCTAATGCTCCAGTCCTGCACATGCTCGATCCAGTTGCCGAAACGCCCCTCACCGATGGACGGCGGAATCCAGTTGACTGTAGCATTGTTGGCGACAAGCGCATCGCGCACCGCCGTCATCTTGATAAACCACGAAGCGCGTGCGTAGTAGATGAGCGGCGTATCGCACCGCCAGCAGTGCGGATAGCTGTGTGTAAACTCGGGTGCCTTGAAGAGTTTGCCCGACTTCTCCAGATCATCGAGGATCAAAGGATCTGCATCCTTTACGAAAACGCCCGGCCAATCCGTTTCCTCCGTCATTTCGCCCTTGTCATTCACAAACTGAATGAACGGCATGCCATATTTTCGGCAGACGCGGTTGTCGTCTTCGCCGAACGCCGGCGCCGTGTGAACGATACCCGTGCCGTCCTCCGTCGTAACATAGTCGTCGCAGGTGACAAAGAACGCCTTTTCCTGCACATCCTGCGCCGCAAAGGGATAGAGTGGTTCGTATTTGCGGCGCTCAAGCTCCTTGCCGGGCATCTTTGCAAGAATTTCGCAGTCTCCCGCTGCCTCAGCGAATACGCTCTCCATCAGCGCTTCGGCAAGATAGTAGACAGTGCCATGCACGCGCACCTTCACATAGGTTACATTGGGATTTACACAGAGCCCGAGATTCGACGGAAGGGTCCATGGCGTCGTCGTCCACGCAAGGAAATAGGCATCCTCACCCACCGCCTTAAACTTTACAATCGCCGAGCGCTCCGTCACATCCTTATAGCCCTGCGCGACCTCGTGCGAGGAGAGCGGCGTGCCGCAGCGCGGACAGTACGGGACAATCTTATGCCCCTGATAGAGCAGCCCCTTTTTCCAAATCTTCTTGAGTGCCCACCACTCAGACTCTATGAAGTTGTTCTCGTACGTAATGTATGGGTGCTCCATATCCGCCCAAAAGCCGACGACATCAGAG
>CALIBA010000105.1 GCA_938045435.1 uncultured Selenomonas sp. | reverse complement strand
AGATGAGGCAAAGGGGATGGCCTACAACAATCCAAAGAGTGCGCGCAACTGGGTGTTTGGTGTGAACGGCGACAGTTTGGATCGCTTTTGGACGGGTGGTAAAAATACGTTCGCGTTGAACTATACACACGGGGATCTCTCCATTGACGACGAGATGCAGCGTTTGTACGATGCGGCGACGGCGCAGACGGCAGGTCAATTCGGCAAGTGGAATCTCGAGCTTACGCGGCTGCAGCACGTCAGTGAGCGCGTCTCACTCTATCTGAGCTATCAGCGGCAGTGGGCATCGAAGAATCTGGATTCGTCAGAGAAGATGTCCCTCGGCGGACCGAACGGCGTACGCGCCTATCCCGTCGGCGAGGCATCGGGTGACGACGGCTGGCGTTGGACATCGGAGCTGCGTTGGAATCTGCCGACGCGCGAGGGCGATGACAATGTATGGCAGCTGATTGCATTCGCCGATGGCGGTCATGTGAATCTCTATCACAACAAGCTGCCGGGCTATACGGGGCCTGCGGGGCGCAGCCTTTACGGTGCAGGTGCGGGCGTGCATTGGAGCAATCAGGCAAACTGGGTGGCACGCGCACACTACGCGTGGAAACTTGGGTCAGAGGACGCTGTTTCGGATACGGATCGCAGCGGGCGTTTCTGGCTTCAGATTTATAAATTCTTCTGATTTGATTGGACTATCACTGCGGTGTTTTGATTGAAGGGGTATATCAATATGAGCATGATGAGAAAGCAGCGGCGTGGACAGATGCGACGCAGTCTGCGCAGCGGTATCGGCATCCTGGCAGCGGGTGCGATGATGATGGGCGGCATGCATCACGCGATGGCACTGCCGCAGGGCGGACAGGTTGCGGCAGGTGCGGCAGACATTGCCGCATCGCAGGCGGAGATGGCGATTCATCAGGCAACGCAGAATGCCGTCATCAACTGGAACTCGTTCAACATCGGCGCGGGCGAGCGCGTCAATATCTATCAGCCAAATGCCCAGGCGGCTCTGCTGAACCGTGTGCTCGGGGGAAATCCCTCCGAGATCTTCGGCACGCTCTCGGCGAACGGCCGCGTCTTCCTCGTCAACCCTGCGGGGGTACTCTTTGCGCCCGGCGCACAGGTGAATGCGGGGGCGATCGTCGCCTCGACGATGAACATTACGAATGCGGACTTTATGGCGGGGAAGTATGCCTTTGTCGGCACACCGACGGATGGGAAAATCATCAACCGCGCCTCTCTCATTGCACGGAATGAGGGGACGGTCGCCCTGCTCGGCAAGAATGTCGTGAACGAGGGGGTTATTGTTGCACGTAAGGGCGCAGCGGTACTCGCGGCGGGCGAAGCCGTGTCGCTCGACTTCAACGGCGACGGTAAAGTCTCGGTCATCCCGACGCGGGCGGCGATGGAGCAGGCAGTCACGAACAAAGGTCTCGTCGAAGCAGACGGAGGCCTCGTTTTCATGTCCGCAGCGACGGGCGATGCGCTGACGCGCTCGGCGGTCAATCAGGAGGGCATC
>CALIBA010000104.1 GCA_938045435.1 uncultured Selenomonas sp. | reverse complement strand
CATCTCCTCGTCTGCATTTGGGTAGATGATGCCAAATTCATCTCCATCGAGGCGATAAAGGGAAAAACCACGCGGCAAATTCCGTAAAATACACTGTGACAAATCCCGCAGAATAAGATCTCCCACCTCATGATTGAATGCCTCATTGACTGTATGGAAATTATCCACACCAAGAACCATGAGCCCGCCCGCTTGACCGATTTCACGTGACGCCCGCAGCGCTCGACCAAGATCTTCTACAAATCGGTACCGATTCAGCAGTCCTGTCACAGCGTCCGCAACGCCTCTTTGTGCGAGCGGGCGAATCGTCCCAACGAAAAGATTTGGTGTTCCATCCTCAGATACCCCAATCTTTCCCTTCAACCGCATCCACGAAAAGTCTCCTCTTATATCACGCATACGGAAATCCAGCTGCCGCTCCCTGTGCTCCACCCGATGACGGAGTGATTCAAAAAGTTCTGCGATCGCTTTTTGATCCTGCTGATGCACACGTGGCACAAGAACACCCGAGATATGCTCTATGGTTTCTGCCGGAAGACCATAAACGCGAACAAAATCCGGCGGGGCAAGAAATATATCAGAAACCAGGTCCATCATATAAGTGTAATCAGAGGTCGTATTTTTCAGTAGATCATAGATGAATTTGTATCGTTTCAAAGTAGGGCTTAGTGCAATCCTCTTTTTCCCACCCATATATCCTTTCTCATCTCTCCGTTTCTGCATACACATAAATACAGCACATTTTATGTACGTTGCCGTGTATTATATACCTATTTCCCATTTCACGCAACAATGTGAGTACATAGGATACCGCAAAACAGGAGATGTCCCTATCCTTCAGATAAACTTTAATTTGATAAAGAAGTTTGATTCGCAAAAACACCCCACAGTTCAATAACGGCGCAAAAATTCGCGGCCAAAGACTGCAATTGTATAGTAAAAGCCGATGAGGAACGGAATGTATTCAGCAATGAGCCGCCAACATACAGCGAGAATACCAACCGTGCCTGCAGGAACGCTCGCAGTGAAGAGATAGACAAATCCCCCTTCTGCAATACCAGAACCACCGGGGGTAGGACTAAAGTAGAGGAGCATATTAAGAAAAATCATACGCCCCATGATCGTATACCAATCGGCATCAGTAACCCCAAGTCCGAGCAAGAGACATGGAACAATCGCATAGATACATAGAAGATTCAGCCCTGATTCGATGAATACAAGAAACATCTGTCGTGGTGCACCAATGAGAAGTGAGATGGCGCTTTTGGTATCGCGGTAAAGAGCAAAGAGCTGGTGCCGCCGCTTTTCGCGCATGCGGCGTGCCACCCAGATGACGATATAGTCAAGGTAGCCGCGCCGTGCACCAACGATGAGGAGGATGATCCCCAGAAAGGCTGTTAGGGTAACTCCCATTAATACATCATTGGAAACCCCCGGAACAATGCCCGCATCATGGAGGAAGATAAAAGGCATGCACAGCGCAAGAAAGAAGATGGAAAGCAGTGTACGTACGATGACAAGAACGGCTGCCTTACCCGTCGGCACCCCCGCATGGCGCAAAAACATAACCTGCGCCACCGCACCGCCTGTCGCTCCCGGTGTTAAGAGTGCAAGGAAGTAGTTCCCGAAAATGACCTGTACCGCCTGGTAGAGACTGAGCTTTTCATTGGAAATTTGAACGAGATGCATCAGCCGGCTTCCATCAAAAAACATCCCCAATCCGACAGCAAAGAGTGCGAGCAGAAGTGACCACGGATGAAACCGTGTCAGATGATGCAGTGTATGGATGTCAACCGTTGTATAGATGACCGCTGCTGAGATGAGGACAACCAGAAAAAACAGGGCGAGAAAGCGGCGCGTGAATTGATTCATGGCTCGCTCTCCCCCATTCCGTTACTTTGCCAAAAATTCTTCATGCGCTGCAAATGCATTATGATGATGAATGGACTCCTCATTCTCGCATTCAAGTGAAAAATAAGAAAGCCCCGGAAGACCACGCAGCGCAAGCACAATATCACGCAGAATATCCTCAACAAATTTTGGATGTTCATACGCTTCCTCGGTAACATGCTTTTCATCTGCGCGCTTGAGGAGCGGATAGATAGGCGCCGATCCTTGACGTTCGAGCAGCAGTGCAAGGTCCTCGATATAGATCGCGGGACAGCCCTCATGATAGCGTAGGATAACGCGTGCGATAGAGCGCTGATTGTGCGCGCCATACCGAGAGATCTCCTTGCTGCAGGGGCACAGAGAGGTGAACGGCATAGCAAGTCCCAGTTCAAACTGCATCGGTGTCCCGCGACGTTTGCACCCTGTAAACGTCGCCTCTACATCCAGCAGCGAAACTCGCCCGCTGACCGGCGCTGCCTTTTCGATAAAGTAAGTAAAGGAAATCGAGACCTCGGCGGCCTCAGCATGAAGGAGTGTGAGGGCTTCTTCGAGCATAGCCTCCATCTCCTCCTCAGCGAGCGGTTTTGCGCTCCATGGCAGGAGAATTTCCAGGAAGCGGCTCATATGCGTTCCCTTGAATTCTCGTGGCAGGGAAACAGTAAATTGAATACATGCGAGCACTTGCTGTTCACCGCCCTGCTTCGTCTTAATGAGAAAAGGCAGTTTGACCCCCTTGACCCCGACACGCTGAATAGCAATACCGCGGCTGTCTGCACGGCTCTGTACGTCCTTCATCATACCTCCTCCCCATGGGGCAAATAGGGTATGGGATCACGCCGACCAGCCTCTGCAAAACCACGCAGTCGGAGAAGACAGCTGTCACAGGTACCGCAAGCAAACTCCTCGCCGCGATAACAGCTTGTCGTCATCTCATAGGGAACACCGAGCTGCGTACCGCGCCGAACGATTTCCCCTTTGGAGAGGTATTGCAACGGTGTTTCAATCACAATGCGCTGTCCACACTCTGCAGATACGGCAGTGGCCGCATCTGCGGCTGCTTGAAATGCCTTAATAAATACCGGACGGCAATCTGGATACCCAGAGTAATCGACAGAGTTCACACCGATATAAAGGTGCAGCGCACCCACACGTTCGGCATAGCCGAGTGCATAGCTCAAAAAGATAAGGTTGCGTGCAGGCACATAAGTCGCAGGTACTTCCGTGCGCTCCGTGGTTCCTTCGGGCACGGCAATCGACCGATCCGTGACCGCCGATCCGCCGACTGCATCCATATTGGTTTCAATGATGAGATGCTCAGCCGCATGATAATATGCGGCAATGCGCTTTGCGCAGGAGAGTTCGCGGTCATACCGCTGATGATAGTTAAAACTGATGGGATAAAGCTCATAGCCCGCTGCCTGCGCGATCCCCATACAGGTACAGCTGTCAAGGCCGCCGGAGAGCAGAATTACCGCTTTTTCCCGCATAACATTTCCTTTCCTGATTGCTGCGAACATGCAGTGCTTAGACAATCTTACCGTTCCCCACACAGGGCACGAATGGCCCGCGCAGCATCCGGTGCGCCATAGATATAAGAGCCTGCGACGAGTATATTCGCACCTGCAGAACGCACCTGCTCGCTCGTTTCGGCGTTGATGCCGCCGTCAACTTCAATATCGACATCCAGTTCATTATCGGCAATCGTATGGTAGAGCGCATGAATTTTCCCGAGCATATTCTCAATGAATTTCTGCCCGCCAAAGCCTGGGTTTACAGTCATGAGAAGTACCATATCCACATCATCAATCAGTTCCTCAAGTGTATAGATTGATGTGCCTGGATTGAGTGCGATGCCGGCCTTGCAGCCAACCGCCTTGATCTGCTGAATAAGCCGATGCGCATGATGTGTCGCCTCAATGTGAAATGTGATGATGTCGGCGCCTGCATGCGCAAATGGTTCAATGTATGTCTCTGGATGCTCCACCATGAGGTGCACGTCAAACATCGCCTTTGACTCTTTGCGCAAACTTTCAACAACACAAGGTCCCATGGTGATGTTTGGCACAAACGTCCCATCCATCACATCAATGTGAATGTATTCCGCCCCCGCCTCCTCTACGCGGCGAACATCTGCACCAAGATTT
>CALIBA010000103.1 GCA_938045435.1 uncultured Selenomonas sp. | reverse complement strand
AACTCTATTAAATCATTAGTATATTCATGAGTAAATCTTTCTATGTGTTTTGATTATCAGCCGTTCTTTGCCTTTTACGGAACAGAGCAGATTCCAGGCGAGGAGTATCACTCGAGCACAGAGGAAATCGAGCGCAGTGCCAGAGACTATATACGCTTTGTCGAGTCGTTATCGTGATCTGTATCATCCATATGCCGCTCTCCCCAGTCACACATGCTGTGAAGAATTGGGATGAGTGACCGCCCGCGCTCCGTGAGGGCGTACTCCACCTTAGGCGGCACCTGGGGATATTCAGTTCGCACTACCAACCCATTCGATGCCAGTTCCTTCAATACGGCTGCAAGCGTCTTATATGGAATGCCCTCAATCCGACGATGAATCGCATTGTGGCGAAGCACAATATGTTCAGCGAGGAGGTAAAGAATTGCCATCTTGTACTTGCCGCCAATGATAGATAATGTGTAGTGAAACCCGGTCCTAACGATCTCTTTCCCTTGCGGCACACAGCTTCCATGTTCCATAAGATTACCTCGGTTCGTTTCCCATCGCAGCATTTGCTTATATGATGGCACATAAAATAGGGTATCTCAACGTTAGTACGTGTATCTTACTTAAAGTAGACTGTTCGCATGATCCCCCCAATCAAAGATACCGTCCCGTGACACTTTTGGGTTCCTTCCGGATATCCGCATGCGTACCGCAGGCAACGATCTCGCCGCCCTCTTCACCGCCGCCGGGTCCCATATCGAGAATGTAGTCGGCATTGCGTATAACGTCGAGGTCATGCTCGATGACAATGACGGTCGCACCGCTCGCCATGAGCGTTTGGAACACACCGAGCAGCGTCTCTACATCGAGCGGATGCAGACCGATTGTCGGCTCATCGAAAACGAATACAGAGCCCTCCTGCCCCCTGCCCATATCGCTCGCGAGCTTCAGACGCTGCGCCTCGCCGCCCGAGAGCCCGGGCGTCGCCTCACCGAGCGTCAGATATCCGAGCCCGAGGTCGTGCAGGATCTGAAGGCGACGCTGCACCGTTTTCAAATCACTGCAAACCTCCAGTGCCTCGTCAACGCTCAGGGACATCAACGCGGGGAGCGAACACGGCTGCTTCCCCTTGCGCGGCACACGAAGAATCTCGGCAGCTTCCTTGCGGTATCGGGAGCCGCTGCAGTCGGGGCAGTCGATCGTGACGTCGGGCAGGAATTGGACATCGAGGCTGATCGAGCCTGTTCCGTCGCAGGTCGGACAGCGAAGTTTTCCCGTATTATAGGAAAAATCCCCGGCCTTATACCCGTTCTCCTTTGCTGTCGGCGTACGTGCATAAACCTTTCGCAGCTCATCGTGCACGTTTGCGTAGGTAGCAACAGTCGAGCGCACGTTGGAGCCAATCGGAACAGCGTCGATCAACCGCACCTGCCGTATACCGTCGGCAGTAATCGACTTCACATGTGCGGGCAACGATGTCCTGCCGATCTGTGCTTCCAGTGCCGGAATGAGACTTTCCAGAATCAGCGTCGTCTTGCCCGAGCCCGAGACACCGGTCACAACACTCAGCTGTCCCTGTGGAAACACGGCGGAGAGCGGCTTTACCGTATGAATCTGCTCCGTCTCGAGCGCGATCCGCCCATGCTTGAACATGTCCTCGGCTGCGGCAGGTGTATGAACCTGCACCTTTTTTCTGCCGGCAAGAAAGCCACCAATGCGTGATTTCGCATTCTTTTTCATCTCTGCAAGTGTTCCCTGCGCGATGATCGTACCGCCGCCTGCGCCCGCCTCCGGCCCGAGCTCGATGAAATGATCTGCACTGCGCAGAATCTGCACATCGTGATCGACGAGGACGATGGAGTTCCCGTCGGACATAAGCTCCCGCATGACGTTCAGCAGTCCATCAATGTTCGAGGGATGGAGTCCGATGGACGGCTCGTCAAGAACGTAGAGCACGCCCGTTGTCCGATTGCGCACGGCACGCGCGAGCTGCATGCGCTGCCGCTCCCCCGTCGAGAGCGTGGACGCCGCACGGTCGAGCGCGAGGTAGCCGAGCCCAAGCTCCATTAGTCGCGCCGCCGTATGCTGGAAACTCTCACAGATGCTTTCCGCCATCGGAACCATATCCCGCGGCATTGCCTTTGGAACATTTGCGACCCACGCCGCAAGTTCCGTCAGCGTCATCCTGCAGACATCCGGCAGAGAGAGCCCTGCGAGGCGCGGTGCACGTGCGGCATCCGAAAGTCGCGTGCCGTGACAGGCTGGACAGATTTCTTGGCGCAGGAATTTTTCCACACGCTTCATTCCCTTTTCATCCTTGACCTTCGCGAGCGCATTTTCTACGGTATAAATTGCATTGAAGTAGGTGAAGTCCATCTCCCCCGCCGCACCGGTCTTTTGGATCTGATAGACCATATGCACCTTGTCGGGAGGTCCGTGAAAGACGATCTCCTTTTCCTGCGCAGTCAGTTCGCGAAACGGCACATCCGTCCGCACACCGAGTTTCTGCGCGATCTCCTTCATCAGAGACCACATGAGCGTCTGCCACGGCAGGACTGCCCCATCGTCGATCGAGAGGGAGTCGTCGGACACGAGCGTCGATTCGTCAACGACGCGGACAACGCCAGTACCTCCGCACGCCTCACAGGCACCGCCGCTGTTGAACGCGAGTTCCTCCGCACCCGGTGCATAGAAATGTACGCCGCACGTCGGGCAGACGATCTCCTGTTCCGCCGCCACCTTGCGCGTCGGCGCTGCATAGTGACCGTTCGGGCAGCGATGGCTCGCCAGACGCGAAAACATCAGCCGCACAACGTTCAGCAGCTCCGTGGACGTGCCGAACGTGCTGCGCATCCCGGGCACGCCGGGGCGCTGATGCAGGGCAAGCGCCGCAGGGATGTAGCGCACCTCATCGACACATGCCTTCTCTGCCTGTGTCATGCGCCGCCTCGTATATGTCGACAACGCCTCGAGATAGCGGCGCGAGCCTTCGGCGTAGAGCACGCCCAGTGCGAGCGAGGACTTTCCCGAGCCGGAGACACCCGCAACACCTACAATCTTATGAAGCGGAATATCGACAGATATATTTTTCAAATTGTGAACGCGCGCCCCGCGGACTTCAATCGCCATCGGCAGCTTTTCCATCACTGCGTACTTCCTTTCATCCGCTGGACTTCCAAAATCATAATACATGCTCAGACGGCTGTCTTTGCAATCAATACTCTGCCTTCCAGACCATTTCATCCACAGCGGCCTTTACATCCGCGACCGCGCGTCGGTTCAGTCCCTGCTTCACGGCACACTCCGCGACGGCGACAGCGACAGCGGCAGAGAACTCGG
>CALIBA010000102.1 GCA_938045435.1 uncultured Selenomonas sp. | reverse complement strand
TCTGCCAGAATATTTAATACGAACTTTTTCCTTTTTGAACTGTGCTGAAGCACAATGGGAGCACCAACAAGAAAGGGTTTTTCTGACAGAATCGCCACCGGTTCTTCGATGCGATAGAAATTGAACTCCCCACGGCTAAGAACCATAATACGATTGATATCCGCCCCTTGAAAAGCCATGTCCTGCCGATCTTCCTTCGCTGCAATCGGAAGCAGCACCGAATTTCCGGCGGGCTCTATACGAAGCGCATCGGTCTCGTCCGCTTTCATGATGTCAAAGATAAAATCATTAAAAATGATAAAATTATACCGTTCTGTCGCCGCATTCATGAGTGCAAGTACACTGCTCTTAATGTACATGAGTCCATAGGGATTATAAATGCCTGTCCGATAGCGAGGCAGGGTCTCAGAGAAACGCGGCAGCTCTTCACACAGTTCTATGCGCAAATCCATATCGACTTCATTTGTCGTCAAATATGTATTCGTAATCAGTGGCGCAAACTGTGTATTCGTACGCGCTATACAGAGTGCATCCAGGCATTTCTTTCGTTCTTTTGGATCTTGAGGGAAGTCAACCATATCCCGGCCTTTTGACAGCACACAAAACAACATAGCACGATCCAGATGCCCCGCCTGACGATATACACGGTGCAGGAGTCCGCATGTACGCATACTCATCTTGCGTTTATGATACGCCGCCTCCCCATAGCGAATTGCATTCTCAATATCTGCATGCGCCAATGCTCTCTCGGCATGGAATATTTCATATAGTTCCCCATAAGGACATAGCCCATGATACGCCTCTGCTTTCCGCTGCATCTGCGCACCAAAGTCCTGCGCACAAATCGCTTCTTCAATTGCTCGCGCTAATGCATGCACGTGCTCATCGCGTACATCCCTCTGAAAGCGCTCTACCGCCTGAGGAACCGCGGTCTCATCGGCAAAGAGCAGTGCATGCAGCAACGCATAAACACCTGTTGCCCCGTCCGTGTAAAAGCATTGCTTCTCCTTGTCGAAGAGAACACTATACGCATTCGAGACAGGAAAGAGGAGCACAGGAAGTTCATTGTAGTGCGGCAGCGCAGGATCATCACAGAGTGCCTCATAGCGTGCGGCATTTCTCTCATAATTCCCGCGCAGCACCGCCTCATTCGGCACATATGAAAGTTCATAGAGCGTATCATAGATTTCATCGCTACGGCTCTCATTGTATGCTGTCATCAGTTCACGCACACCCTCGATATAGCGTTCTATATCAAATGCCTCTGCCATATGCCTCCCCCCTTTTCATCTTTCTTCTCACCGTTGGAAACGCTCGGTATACGCCCAAACAATATCAAGGAAATACCGCGCGAGTGCGTCGTCGAAAACCTCACGATAGGATTCATTGCGCTCATGAATATGATAGGTGTAGTCTGCAAGAGATATTTTCCCATCTTCCCCCGTCGCCTCTTTGGTTTCCAAATGAAACGCATGGGTCCCCGTCCGCACACAGATCTTATAGGTCTGCCCCGGATAGATGGAGTTGGTAACGGTATATTCCCTGCGCTGTCCGCCAAACGCCTCCGGCAGATTCCCATCGAGATACGACGCATCTATGGGATAGCCCGCAAGCTTGCCGAGTATTTTGTAGATGTCCACAGAACTTGCAAGTTCATCCACATGCCCCAGAGAAGGTACCCCCGCACCTCGCGCCATAAGGGCTGCACCGGTTTGTTCCTCACTCAAAAGATACGGGCTGCGCGCATAGACCGATGCCCCGTGATCGGAGTAGAGCAAAACGATATACTCATCATCCTTATAATGAGATGTGATGTAGTCAAAGAGATACCCCAGTTGACGGTCAGCAGCCTGTATTTCACTTCGGTTGACGTACTGGCTCAGCGGATTCGGTTTGAGAAATACAGAAGCAGAAGCATCCTGATCCTGTAAAACATCCACAAGCGGCAAATGCGCTGCGGCATGCGTCGGTGTACTGACATCGGCGTTATACGGATGTGTATCTGCAAAATGCATAAAGAGGAAGTTATCGCATTCGTCAAATGTCTCCAAATGGCGTATCGTCCGTTCAACACCATCCGCTGCACGCATCATCCAATGGTTCACAATCAGACGGTCAAACCCCCGCATTGCTCCGTTGTATATTCCCTCTCCGTCCCCTTGAATAATGGTGCAATAGTAGCCAAGCGCCTTCATTTGCTCGGAAATTGTCACAAACGAGGCATCCAGCGCGAATGGGATGCCCGGCTTTGCAATCTGTGTATGATGCTGATAGAGCCCCGTTTCAATTGTAGCAAGTGCGGGATAGGTATACTCTGCCGTAGAAAACTGATTGTCAAAAATGACCCCCTTTTCAAAAAAGCGCATGATATGAGGGACAAGGGCATAATCTTCCCGCCTCATCTGCGGCCAAGACAGTCCATCTGCCAGAATATTTA
>CALIBA010000101.1 GCA_938045435.1 uncultured Selenomonas sp. | reverse complement strand
GGGTAAATGTCAACGACGACGATAACGCGCGGAAGATTCAGCAGCTTATCAGCTACTTTGTGACCCGCAAGAACTCGTTCTTCACGTTCATGTATAACTTTCTGCGCGACGGACTCACGATCAATATGGGTTGTGCTAAAGTCTATTGGCAGCGTGAGGAGGAGCGTCAGCCAATGGAGGTACTTGCCGACGCACAGATGATGCAGACACTTCTTGCGGGAGAAGCGTCAGGGCAAATTGAAATAAAAGAGGCTGTACCTGTAACCCCGCTTGGCGATCTCCTGCGGGTGACGTTTGATCTCGTAAATGTCAAAGTTAACCAACCGGTCATTGAGAACATGAGCCCTTCGGAGCTGCGTTTTACACCGGAGGCACGTGATCTTCATCAATCCAAGTTCGTCGCACAACGGAAAGTCGTGCGTGGTGACCATCTCAAGCGCATGGAAGCGCAGGGCGTTTATCAGAACGTTGATGATGCGATGGAGAAGGCGGGCGAAGGCGTGCGGCAGACGTCGCTCCTTGACCGAAAACACAACGAGCGCATAGCTGAGATGCACGGACGCCTCTCCGATGGAGACAATGCTTCAAAGGAGTTTGAGCTCTATGAAGCCTATCTCAAGGTGGACTATAACAACGACGGAATCTATGAAAATGTGATTGTCCATGTAGTCGGCGACACGCCGCTCAAGATTCAGGACAATGTGTTCGAGATGCCGCCGTTTTTTATATTCTCACCAGAGCATGACTGCTATGCCATTTTCGGTGAAGATTCCATTACAGATACGCTTGAGCAGCTGCAAGATCTAAAGACCGCGCTCATTCGGCAGATGATTATTGCTGTTGCAAAGAACAACGTTCCGCAGAAGTTTGTTGATGAGAACAACGTCGATATGGATGCCCTGCTTGAGGGAGATGAAATTGTCCCTGTTAAAAATAGCGTTCCTGCGAGTCAGGCGGTATTCCAGCCACCGCCGATTCAGATTGACGGTTCTGCGATGACGCTTGTGCAGTACGCACAGAACGAGATCGAGAGCCAGTCCGGCAGTACGCGCTATAATCAAGGACTGGATTCTTCAAGTCTGAACCGTACGGCGACAGGGATTTCAGCGATTATGGGGGCAAGTGACAAGAAAATCAAGCTGATCGCGCGTCTTGCTGCGGAGACGGCATGGATTCCCATTGTCAAATTTCTTATTCTGCTCTGCCAGAAATTTGTGGACGACGGGCAAATGATCCGCCTTGCAGATGAGAACATCGCTATCCGGCGCGAGGAGATTAGCATTGACTATGACCTTATTGTCAATGTCGGACGCGGGGCTTCTTCCAAGGAGATGCAGATGCAGTATCTCATGGTGCTCATCAATCAGCTCTACCCCAAGCTTGAGATGGTCGGAATCGTCAATCCAGAGTCGTGGTACAATGTCACGAAGGAACTTCTTGAGGTCATGGGGATTCGATCGACGGAAAAATTCCTGCTTGACCCGAATGGTGAAGTATTCCAACAGCAACAGGTACAGGCGCAGCAAATACAGCAGGCAGAACAGGTGAAAAGACACTGTTATCAGTTTTTGATAAATTAAGGATGTGTGTTATAATGTAGAGGTTCTACCAA
>CALIBA010000100.1 GCA_938045435.1 uncultured Selenomonas sp. | reverse complement strand
CGCCCGGCGAGTTGATGACAATGATGCCGCGCTCTGTCGCCGCCTTCACATCGATGTTGTCCACACCGACACCTGCGCGTCCGATGATCTTGAGTTTATCGGCACGCGCCAGCACATCCGCCGACACCTTCGAGGCCGAACGCACCATGAGCGCATCATAATCGCCGATGATCTCCAGAAGCTCCTCGTGCGCGATCTTGTCACGCACATCGACCTCATACTCTGCCAGTAGTCCGATTCCCTCGGGTGAAATACCGTCCGCAGCCAAAATCTTCATCCGCCAGCCCTCCAGTGCGGCATAATGCCGCAGTCTATATACACAATACAATACGTTTCATTATAGACAAAAGGGGCGAGGTGTGTCAAATACTTAAGAAGCCGCCGATAAATTCACACATATTCATATTTTTACGCTTCGGTTGACAATCTTCTTCCATGGGCGATATACTAAAAATTATTGTCTGACAGATAAATGAAAAAAGAAATCACTTCAAAACATACAATATAATGGAGTACCTATGACATACAAGACGCTTCTCGGTCGCTGTCTGCAATTCATCCCTGTATTTTTCGGCATCACACTTCTCTCCTTCGGTCTCATCTACATCGCTCCCGGCGATCCCGTCGGCATCCGTCTCTCGGCGGGCGGTGTCGCCGCCGATCCGCAGCTCGTGGAGCGGATGCGTGCGGAAATGGGGCTCGATCAGCCCTTTCTCGTACAGTACGGACACTGGCTCGTGCATTTCCTCCAAGGCGATATGGGCACATCCTACATCACCGATCTTCCTGTTGCTGTGACGTTTTGGAAGGCACTCCCCTACACGCTCCGTATGGCAGGTACGGCGATGGGGCTCACCCTCCTCATCTCCCTGCCGCTCGGCATTGCAATCGCCGCATGCCGCAACGGCCGCGTGGACTATGTCATTCGCTTTCTGACCTTCATCGGCAACGCAACGCCCGGCTTTATCATCGGGATTGTCCTTATGTTTATCTTTTCTTATCGGCTCGGCTGGATTCCGGTCCTTGCGACCGCGAAACCGATCGGCATGGTACTGCCCGCGCTCTCGCTCGCGCTCGTCATGTCCTCGCGCTACATTCGCCAGATTCGCGCGGCAGCCCTCGACGAGCTGGCGAAGGACTATGTCATAGGGCTTCGTGCACGCGGCATTCCGGAGCGCGTGATCCTATTCCGCAACGTCCTCAAGAACATCATGGTCATTGTCATCACGCTCACGGGCATTTCCATCGGCTCGCTGCTCGGCGGAACAGTCATTATTGAGACGATCTTTAACTGGCCGGGCATTGGCAGTCTCATCATGACGGCGATCACGAGCCGCGACTATCCCGTCATTCAGGCGGTGGTGGTCTGGATGGCACTGGCATTTTTCCTTGTGAACCTGCTCGCCGACCTCTCGTATCGCTATTTCAATCCGAGAATCAAGGATCTTTAAATGATGAACTTCTTTCTGCATACACCGCTGCTCTTTCGATTGCTCACGCTTTTGGCAGCATTCATTCTCATCGCAAGTCTCTTCTCCGCGCAGCTTGCGCCCTACGATCCATATGCGACCGATCCGCAGCTGATTCTAAAAGCACCGTCTGCAGAGCATCT
>CALIBA010000099.1 GCA_938045435.1 uncultured Selenomonas sp. | reverse complement strand
TACTCGCGCACAAGCTGCTCGACCAGATTCCAAATGCGACTGACGTGCTGGTGGTAGTCGCGCGAGCGGACGAGACGACGATAGTAGCGGTTCGTATAGGGATAGGCAGCGAGGTTGTGCGCCATAGCGACGAGATCCCTGCGCAGCTCCGTGCCCATCATGAGATCAAAGGCGGGATACAGCGCGGGCGGCAGGACGTCGTCGTCCACCGTGCAGACCACGCCCTTCTTGTTGCGGCGGAAATTCGCAACGGCATCGTCCCAGTCGTAGTCAGGCTCTCCCTTCTCGTCCGTACGGAAAAAGAGAACGTTCAGCAGCTTTTGGCTCTGCGGGTTCAGCGCATCAAACCCTGCCTTCAGCCGCTCAATATAGCGTGTCATTTCCTCGTCGCGCAGATAGTAACTGATCATCGTATTCCTCCTACCACATACGTCCTGCAAGCATCGTCAGGCGGACAAAGGTGATCTCGTCGTTTTCGTGCAACGTGACAGGTGTGTCGCAGGTCTCGCCCGCCTCCTCTCCGTTGATGAAAATCCGATAGATGCCGTCCTCGAACGACTGATGTGCGTTTGCAATCGCCGCCGCCGTGTCCTGCACCTGCCCGTTGTAGTCTGTGCCGAACCCGATCTTGCCGACTGTGGCGGCATCCGCGACCTCCTCGTTCGTCAGATAGCGGAGCACCGTCTCTCCCGCCGCCGCCCGTTCATTGAAGCGCGTGACCTCCACCGTCACGAACGCCGCGATCAATGTACCGATGTCGTGCACGCCGTCAATCTCATAGGGCTTCGTCTCGATCGCGTTCCTGCGCTTTCCAATCCGTTTTACGTTTACCTGTACCTGCATGCACTGCTCCTTTGTATTGTCGGTTGATTCACTCTATCCTAACATTTCTTATGAAATGTTACAAATAGGAAGATCATCACCGCTCTCATAATAGATAAACCTAATCGCAAGAATAGTTTTCAATTATAAAATTTTGCCGAACTGTGATTTTGCTCACAGCGGGACAAACGTCGTTATAGTAAAATTATATTGTGTATATAAGTCTTTTCAATACAAATGAAAATAATGGAGGGGTGAAGGCGTGAGCAGTATCTTCAAAAAGTTCAAGTATCTGATTCCTACGTCGGAGCTTGCAGGCGGTCATGCCGAGATGCACGAGGGCGGGCGCGCATGGGAGAACATGTACCGTGACCGTTGGTCGTTCGACAAGACCGTGCGCTCGACGCATGGGGTCAACTGCACGGGCTCGTGCAGCTGGAACATCCACGTCAAGAACGGGATTGTGGCGTGGGAGAATCAGGCAACGGACTATCCGGAAACGGCGCCGGACATGC
>CALIBA010000098.1 GCA_938045435.1 uncultured Selenomonas sp. | reverse complement strand
TCAAATAAACCTCTTTAACCGGAAAGGCATTTTGTATCAAAAACGCTTTTTCTTCCCCTGCAAATATCCCAATTACAATCGTGCTGCACTTTCCGTTTCTCTTTATTTTAGAAGAAACAATCTTTTTGTATTTTTCTACTTTTGAGCTAATCGGTATCATCCAAAAAATATCTTTATTCTTTGAATCCTCAATTGTATAGTAATGCAGTCGATAATTGCCATTTTCCTCTGCGGCGTTTCTCCCTACATAACGGTAATGCCAAGGCTCATAGGCCGTACCTGTAAGATCTTCTTTGTCCGAAGGATACCGTAAAATAAAGCCATATTGCCAGGCGTTTTTTTTAAGCCATTTGTAGACCTGATCTCCGGTTGAGTTTACTCCATCTGCATTGATGTCAACAGCTAAACCTGTTTGGTGTTCACTATAGCCCACAACTGATACCTAGCGCGGTGCTTCTGTTTTCGCCTCCGAATTGGAATATCCTTGTTCTTTTAACTCAGCAATTTTTTCATTCATCAACTCTTGTTGCTTTTCTGACGTTCGATAGCCAGAAGCAACGACAGGATATACTCCTTGCGCTCACATATCATCAAACATTTGTTGCAGGTCTGGATAAATGCGACTATCAACGCTTTGCCCATTAGACAACTCTGTAAGCTCAATATCCCAATCCTTTGGCACCTTATAATCTTGGTTGACCAGTATCAAATTCCAGCCATATTCTGTGCTTGCTGACTGGCCCGGAGATAATATTTCCTGTAGTAGCACATTGATTGTGGGCAACTTAGCAACGCATATAATAAACATGATGAATATGGCTGTTAAAACCAATCTTGCAACAAGTCTTTTCCCTTTCGGCTTTCTGCTCCTATGTCCCACTGTTATTCACCCCGCTTCAACCTTTCCACAACACTCTCCTTACTGATGGATTTATTGAGAAAACAAGGAATGAAAATACCGATGAACAACAAAATGATTGAAATGAGTATTACTGGATAATAGTTTGCGTTATAGCTTAAAAACCAGATCATTTCACATACGGGACGAACAACCGCTGTGGCAATAGCAAAGCAAAATGGGACAGCGATTACAACAGAGAATATAATATATAAACAGCTTTCCATGCAAAGCAAACGGCGAAGCTGTTTACCGGTCATACCTACACTTTGTATCAACGCAAATTCTTGACGGCGGCTGAATAAACTGGTCAATATTGTATTGGCAAAATTCAACAGGCCAATAATTCCAATGAGAAAAGCCATAGTGCCGCCCACGGAAATTATGATGTTTTGGATGTCTGAAACACCAGCCATAATCGTATCTTTTGAACGGAAGGCCATTTCCGGTTCCACTTCGCTCACATATTGTTCTAAAAAGCGGTTCATTTGATTTTCATAACCATCATACACATTAAAAAGGTACGTCATGGCATAATTATTTCCGGTGAACGACTGATAAATATTACTGGGCAAGAAGAAGCACGATCCGAGCCAATCATAGGTATTACCTTCATTTGCAACGATATGTCCTAATACTGTAAATTCTTGAACCGCGCCGTTGCAATATAACTGTACGGTATTACCTACGGCATGGTTCATGCTGCTTTCATCCATGTCACCTCTGGAATTAACATAAGCGCCTTCCAAAATATATTGCCCGGATGCCAACTTTTCTGTATCTAACTCGCCATCAACTAATTTTGCCCAAAAAAGGAGCGTACAATCTAATCCGTAAATGTGGGTATCAAAAGAACCGTCCTCCTGCTGGTTTACAACCTGTTGTGTTGTATCGCTCCTATAAGATGCGCGGCACCCGTATTCATAGCCACCATTTTCAAAGCCGGGTTGAGATTGAATACTCTCCACCATGCTTTTGCTTATCGCGCTGTTTTCGTTTATCTCAATATAATTTAGAAGATTATTATGTCCCACACAAAATTCTGCCCCAATCAAATTTTCAATCGCTTTTTCTGGGTTGGCACTGTTGGAAAGCGTAAAAACTGTATTGGTCAGAACAATGCTTAAGGAAAGGCTAAGGACAACCAGTGCGGTACGCTTTTTGTTTCTCCCTAAATTTGCCCATGCCATAGCACAACAAATATTTCCAACATACATACGACGCTTCTTTCTTTTCTCAAAGACGGGGTCGGTGTCTGTATATCTAACCGCTTCAATGGGCGAAACTTTTGCCGCTGTCTTTTCGGATTTTCTCGTACTGATCCATACGGTCAAAAAGGTAAATAAAGAAGCTGCAATAAAAATGAGAGGATTCGGAGATATAATTGCATCATAATCGGAAAAGGCGCTAGCTTTCATCAGTATAGGCAGCAATATTTTCCCAATCAAATAACCAGCCAGCAGACCAACAGGAATTCCGATTACGGAAAGCCGGAATGTCTGCCTACGAATGATTGAGCGAATTTGGCATTCTGAAGTACCAATGGTTTTTAAGAGGCCCCAAAAATGAATATCTCTTAACACAGAAATTTGAAATATATTATATATGATAAGGTATCCTACCAACAAAAACATAAACAACGCACATACAAGAACGATATTTGTTCCTATTGCAGTTGTTTTGCTCAAAGATGAATACTTTGGGTTTATCCCCGCATTGATATAGTTGTCATCACCAACATTAGTAGAAAAACCACTTTCTTCTACAACGGTTTTCAAATCTTCACTTACATTATCTGCGTTAGCAAATTTAATAATTGCGGTAATGGAACCTGTTTCAGTGCCTTTCTTATATTGAATTTCCTCTGCATGTGCCTGCATATATGATTTAGACGTAACGATAGTTCCATAATAGACGCCGGGATAGCTTTCCCACCATCCAGCCAAAATAAAGTCACGTTTTATTTTCTGGTCCTGTACGGTCAATTCCAATGTAATTTTTTCTCCTACTGACAGCGGAACATTAAGAAGTTCCAATGTCTGCGTATCTGCTATAATTTCATTTTCTGCTTTCGGCCTATGTCCGCTGGTAGGTTCTATAAAATTATATTTCAGAGCATTATCGTCATAATATAAAAAGAGAGTTTCTCGTTTAGACAATTCTGTGTTATCCACGCTATCAGCAAGTGTGCGGCAATACGCAATTTCGTGAATTAGAGGATGGGTGCTAATGATATCGTACTCAGACTGGTTCAAATCAATGATTCTGGCATGACCATCCCCACCAGATAAAATCATGTCGGCCCGTTCTGTACTCTCTGTTAATCCCCTTTGTAAAGTAAACAGCCCCGTGAAAAGAATTGTAGTTAAAATAATTGAAATAATAGCAATGATGTTTCTTGTGCGATTTGCTTGAAAACTTTTTTTTGCCAACTTTTTTTCAATTTTATGAGTATCATTTTCAAACGGCCATGTCATAACATTTCACCTCCTTAGCCCATGATCTTCCCGTCCTCAATACGGACAATCCGATCAGAGAGGCGGGCAATATCGTTGTTATGGGTAATCATTACAACAGTCTGGTGAAATTCGGCGCTGGTTCGCTTGATAAGTCTCAGCACTTCGGCGCTGGTCTTGCTGTCAAGGTTGCCGGTCGGCTCGTCAGCCAGTATAATAGCCGGTTTGGTAATCAGAGCGCGGGCGATGGCAACACGCTGCTGCTGGCCGCCGGAAAGGTTGCTGGGCATATTTTTTAATTTATCTTCCAGCCACAACATTTTCACCACTTCATACATAAAATGTTTATCCACGGCATCGCCATCCAGTTTTACCGGCAAAACGATATTTTCATAGACATTCAAAATAGGGACAAGGTTATAGTTTTGAAAAATAAAGCCAATATTGCGACGGCGGAAAATGGTAAGCTGTTCGTCATTCATCTTTGCCAGCATTTTGCCTCGGACAATCACATTTCCAGAAGTGGGCGTATCAAGTCCGCCCATCATGTGCAATAGCGTAGACTTACCGCTGCCAGATGTTCCAACAATAGCCACAAACTCGCCGTCCTCCACAGTGAGATTCACGCTGTCAAGAGCGCGCACAATGTTTGGCTTTGTACCATAATACTTTTTAAGGTCAATAACCTGTAAAACGCTCATATTCAAAACTCCTTTCAAGGTTCTCTGACTGTTGATAAGGTTATTGTAAAACTCAAATGTCACAGAAATGTCCGAGGGGGCAAGAATTTCCATCGAAAATCCGACTGAAATGTTACACTTTCGGGACATTTGAAAAAGAACGGCGGGCAGCTCAAAAACTGCCCGCCGTTCTTTACCTCAAAGGGAGCATAATGGAAAATTCCGAGCCTTTTTCGGCGCTGAAACGACTTTGATATAGCCACCTTGTCGTGTCACAATTTCACGGGCAAGATACAAACCGATCCCCACGCCCGGCTGTTCATGTACTTCTTCCTCTCGATAGAAACGCCGGAAGATAGCAGCTTGATTGCTTTCAGAAATGCCCTTGCCGGTATCAGTCACTTTAATTTCTACATACATTTCCCATTGTTTTACAGACACGGCAATTTTGCCGCCTATGGGGGTATATTTCACTGCATTGTCTAACAGATTAAAAAGGGCTTCCGCTGTCCATTTGCTGTCATGGGAAACCGTCAGGTTTTCGGGACAATCTACTGAAACACTAATCTGTTTCTTTTCTGCGGCATATACAATGCCACTCATAGCTTGGGCAACAGTTTCAAAAAGGCGTCCGTCTTTTTTCTCCAACTGAATTACGCCTGTTTCCAGACGGGATGTTTTAACAAGAGCCTGAAAGAGAAAGTCAAGTTTATCCGTCTGGATACAAATACCTCGGAGAAATTCAATACGTTCTGTTTCTGATACCGCCCTTGTCAGCAGGGTATCCGCTACCATTTTCAGATTGCTAACCGGTGTCTTTACCTGATGGGAAATATCTGACACCAGAGTTTGAAGTTCCTGCCGTTCCTCGTCCACTTTGCGCCGTTTTTCTTGCATAATCTGGTAAAGTCGGGAAAGCCGATGATTGATCCGCGCCAAAAGAGTTTCACCGTCATCTATGATTTCAGGTTCTTCTTTTCCGTCGATCATGTTATCCAAAGTTTTACACAAATCAGATGTAAACAGAGAAAGCCGTTTTCCGAAAGTTTGCGTCAGAAGCAATAGCCCTATCAATGAGCCGAGGATCAATATACCGCCAGTTACCAAAATAGTAGTCTGGTGGATCAACGCAAACAGTACCAGAGTAATACCGCTCATTATGAGTGCCGTTACAATAGACACCCCCAAAAACAGCCATTTAATCGGGATGGTGTTCATCTTCATTTTGCTTCGCCTCCCATCCATTGATAACCCATCCCATAAATGGTTTTAATATAGGGCGCACCGCCGTCCGTTTCGATCTTACTGCGAATCCGACTGATAGAGGTTGTCAAAGTATGTTCATCTACAAAGCGTTCTTCCGCATCCCATAACTTTTCCAATAACTGCTGCCGGGTAAGAACTTGCTTCGGATTCTTACGGAACAGGTTAAGCATCTTATATTCCATCGGGGATAGCGCCAACGGCTTTCCGTTTAGGGTAGCCGCCTGTTTGGAGAAATCCAAAAATAATCGTCCGTCGTCGTAAATGTCCTTTGCAGGTTTGTGATGTTCCAGCATGGTAAACATAGCCTTTATTTTGCGCTGCAAAGCTCCAACAACAAATGGCTTGGTAATATAATCTACGGCTCCTACTTCATATCCCCGTATTTGATCGCTCTCCTGATCGTTGGCTGTCAAGAATATTACAATGGTGTCCGGCTGTTCCGGCTTAATCAACCTGCACAAATCATATCCATTTCCATCCGGCAGGTTAACATCAAGCAAGACCAAATCAAACTCGTGTGCATTTAGAATTTCGGTGGCCGTCCTTACATTTAGAGCAGAAGTCACCTCGTATCCGTCAGCAGTCAAATTATAAGCTAACATCTTATTCAAAAAACTGTCGTCCTCGACAATCAAAATCTGTTTCATTTTTTCACTTCCTTTGAACTATCTTATAGCATATCAGAAAAATGTCCGTAAAATGTTACAGCACAGAGTATTTTTTCTATTACACTGATTATATGTGAACTAATAAGTTAAAGCAAGGCAGTAAATATGAATTATAAAATGTAGCAGCGCCACAAACAATATGCAGAATACGAGAGCTGAAAAGCTCTCCTGTCTACGCATTTAGGGTGCAAAAAGTCCACGGAAATCAAGGCTTTTCAGCGGTGGTTGATGAGGTGGTAGAATGATTTATCAAATACCCGTCTTCCGTCGAAGTACTATGAAAGTTCCGACGTTTTAAATTTCTAATAAACTATTTGATTTTGTGCAATTCTTTTAAAACCTTTATTTTAAAGGCTTTTCTGACATAAAAAATATTTTAAAAAATTTGAAAAAATTTTTAGAGTATGTTATAATCATAGTACTTCATAGTACTTTGCTTTTAGAGGTGTTTATGGCTTATTTTTTGAGAAAAGAAAAGAA
>CALIBA010000097.1 GCA_938045435.1 uncultured Selenomonas sp. | reverse complement strand
GGGTCTGCGCTGGGCAGGCGGCGCCGCCTCCGTGCTCCTGTCATCGTCCTGCGTGCGGGCGCGCCGCCGCTCGTCGGGATCCTTGCTGCGGGATTTCGTGCGGCTGCTCTCCAACGCATCCGCAGCGTCCACGGCGCGTCCGACAGAGGTATCGTCAGCGGGGATCTCCGTCGCACCTGCGGGAATCGAGTCCTCGTAGGCACGCACGGCGCGCTCCATGCGGCTGCGCTCATCCGCACTGAGGGTTACGCCGAGCGAATCCGCCATCCCGCGGCGCAGCTCCGACATATCCGGGATCCAATAGCTGACCTCGTTGATGTAGAGCGGGCGCCCCGGCACCATCTCGGTCTTAAGACCGTGCACCTGCGCCTCTTTGAGTGTGCCGAGGAACTCCAGGATTTGCCGCAGACTGAGGTCCGTTCTTACACTGTCGAGGACACCGCTGATGATCCCCGGCAGGCGCGGGATAATGGCGGGAGTCGTCACAGCCTCCACACATGCCTTCATGAACTTTTGCTGGCGGCGGACGCGGCCAATATCGCCCTCCTCGTCACGGTAGCGCACGTAGGTGACGGCGGTCTTGCCGTCCATATGCTGCATCCCCGGGCGCAGGTCGATGATGAGCCCCCCGTCGTCATCCCATGGGTCTTCGTAGTACATGCGCTTTTCTACATCAATATCAATGCCGCCGATGGCATCAACGATTTTTTGAAACGCATGGGTGTTGATGATGATGTAGTGGTCGATGCGTATGCCGAGAAAATCCTCCACCGTCGCCTGCGTCAGCTCCTCGCCTCCGTAGGCGTAGGCGGCGTTGATCTTATCATAGCCCCGGCGCGGGATGGCAACGCGCGTATCGCGTGGGATGGAAAGGAGTGCCGCCTCATTTTTCGCAGGATCAATGGTGACGACCATGAGCGTATCGCTGCGCCCCACATCATCCGAACGCTCATCAACGCCCATAATCATAAAGGTCGCCTTGTCCCGTGCTACGAGCAGCTCATCATTGCGGTCATCCTTGCGGCGGTCGAGCAGGCTGCTCTGTGCGAAAAAAGCGCCCGCTGCGGCTGCGGCAAGAAAGATAAAGATCATAAAAAGCACGAAGTACGGCCAGACCGTCTTTTTCTTCGGCTGCTGTTTCGCTGGTAATTTTGTCACTATGCAATCGGTCCTCCCGCACATCCCGCCCCGGATTTTAGTTGCTTTCCTAGGTGGCGTGGATTATACTGAAATCCAATGCGGATTCATTCAGTACCACTTAATATATAGCAAACGCGGAGAATATGCAATATAGGAAATGAAAGTATACTGTCCATCATTATGGGGAGGATGTTTATGGGACTTGAAATAGAGCGCAAGTTCAAGGTGCTGCCATCGTGGCGCCCGAAGGATGCCGGCAGCACCATCGCGCAGGGGTATCTCACGCGCGATCCAAAGCGTACCGTGCGCGTGCGCCTTTTGGATGCGCACGGTTTTCTCACCATCAAAGGGGAAACGCACGGCTGCACGCGTGCTGAGTATGAATACGAGATTCCCGCAGAGGATGCGCGTGCGCTTTTGGCGCTCTCGGACCGCCCCCCTGTGGAAAAAACGCGCTATACAGAGGATATTTTTGGTATGTGCTGGGAAATAGATGTCTTTCACGGCGCAAATGAGGGGCTGATCGTGGCCGAGGTAGAGCTGCCGGATGCCGCGGCAAATCTGGTGCTGCCGGCGTGGGTTGGGGATGAGGTGACAGGGGATGCACGCTATTACAATGCTGCGCTCGCTGCACATCCGTATCGAGATTGGCCAAAGGCAGAGTGAAAGGAATTGCCCCATATGCTGTGGAAAACTTAAACGATATCCGCTACAAAATATGCCGCATAGTAAAAAAATGCAATCAATATATGGGGTTATCCACTAATTTATCCACAATATCCACAGAAATCCGAAATTGGGTTGGAAAAATTATGCACACTGTGCAAAGATATGTGGATAAAGGGGAATATGGGCTTTTACACAAAGTTGTCCACAAAGTTTTACACAGCTGGGGATAACTTTTCAGAAAGGGACTACTATGGCAGAATGGGAACTGTGTCTGCGCCTGGTGCTCTCGTGCATCATGGGCGGTATCATTGGATATGAACGGCAGACACGGCATAAATCCGCAGGGCTTCGGACAAATATGCTCGTCGCGCTCGGCTCCTGTCTTATCATGCTGCTCTCGCAGGCACTTTATGATGATGTCGAGGGCAAGACGAATGCAGACCCGGCGCGTCTTGCGGCGCAGGTCGTCAGCGGCATCGGCTTCTTGGGGGCGGGCGCCATCATGAAGGAGGGGCTGACCGTTACGGGGCTGACAACGGCGGCATGTCTTTGGGTGGTCGCGGGCGTCGGGCTTGCCGTGGGAGCTGGCTTTTACCTCGGCGCCTGCGTTACGACCGCCATCGTCTTTCTCATCCTCGGCAACCTCTCGCGGCTGGATCTTTGGATGTCACAGGATCAGATCCTGTCTCTGTCCATTCATACAGTGGATCGGCCGGGCCAGCTCATGCGCATCAGCGCGTGCATCGAAGATCTCCACCTGCGCTCGCGCGGCGTCAAGGTCAAGACCGATGAGGACGAGGCGGAAACATCGGGCGAGCGGCGCATCTACCTCAGTTTTGAAGTCTACAACAGCGAGCGTCTAAAGCCGCTCTTTATCATCGACGCGCTGCGCCGGATTGACGGCGTGCTGGGCGTGGATGTGGTCTAAGGCAGCACGTTCTCGCCGATGCTGCTTTTGAGGATCTATGTTCAATGTTGTGGGCACACCAGAACATTTGACAAAGACCCCGCTCTGCAAAGATCTGCCGGATGTAGGAAAAGAGGTGCGTTCAATGATTATCTCGTGGGATGAATACTTTATGGGCGTGGCGATATTCTCCGCCTACCGCAGCAAGGACCCGCATACGCAGGTTGGCGCGTGCATTGTGAATGGGGACAAACACATTGTCGGTGTCGGCTACAACGGTATGCCGAACGGCTGCGATGACAGCGTGTACCCGTGGGGCAGAACAGGCACCTTTGCCGAGCAGAAATACGCCTATGTGGTACATGCAGAGCTGAACGCCATCCTCAACGCGTATACGCAGCTCAAGGGGTGCAGCATCTATGTGTCGCTCTTTCCATGCAACGAGTGCTGCAAGGCCATCATCCAGAGCGGTATCCGCGAGGTCGTCTACCTCTCGGATAAATACGCCGAAACCGACAGCACGAAGGCATCCAAGCGTATGCTCGCCTCCGCCGGCGTCACCTGCCGCCGCATGGAG
>CALIBA010000096.1 GCA_938045435.1 uncultured Selenomonas sp. | reverse complement strand
AGTTGGACGTGCGCCTGCGGCGAGAGCAACACGGGCAAATTCTGCAAGAGCTGTGGACAGCCAAAACCCGCCCCGCAGGGTGCAGACGGATGGACATGTGCATGCGGGCATACGAATGCGGGCAATTTCTGCACGAACTGCGGGGCGAAGCGCCCGCCAGGAGCGCTGCTCTTTCGCTGTGATAAGTGCGGCTGGCAGCCCGAGGATCCCGCGCATCCGCCGAAGTTCTGTCCGGAGTGCGGCGATGTCTTTGATGAGAGCGACCGCGTGCAGTAGGAAGGAGTGGCTTTCCTATGGCTGACAACAATTCGGTCAACTATGTCTGCCCCAAATGCAGCGCACCGCTCTCCTTCCTGCCCGGAAAAGACAATGTGGACTGTGAGTACTGCGGCAGCACCTTTGAAATCAAGGCGATCGAGGAGCTTTACGCGCAGCAGCAGGCAATGACGCAGGCAGCAGAGCACAGCGCAAAAAACGACTGGGATCCTGCACAGGCAGGGAAGGAGTGGGGCGCTGCGGAGACGGAAGGTATGCAGGCGTTTTCCTGCCCGACCTGCGGCGCCGAGATTGTCTGTGACGCAAACACAATGGCGACGGAGTGCTGCTACTGCGGCAACCCGACCATGATGCCCACACGCTTTACCGGCATGCTGCGTCCGGACTTTGTCATCCCGTTCAAAAAGACGAAGGATCAGGCGGTTGCTGCCCTTAAAAATTTTTACGAGGGCAAGCGGCTCCTGCCCGATAACTTTACCGCCGGGAACCGCATCAAAGAGATCCAAGGGCTCTATGTCCCCTTTTGGCTGTTTGATTCAACGGCAAATGGGCATATCCAGTATACAGCGACAAAGGTGCGCAGATATACGAGTGGGGACGACGACGTCACGGAGACCAGCTATTATAAATGTCTGCGCAGCGGCACAGCGGAGTTCGAGAAGATCCCCGCCGACGGCAGCACGAAGATGGATGACACCTATATGGAGAGCATCGAGCCATTTGACTACAGTGCCCTTCAGGAGTTCTCCTCTGCGTACTTCACAGGCTATCTTGCGGACAAGTACGACGTGGATGCACAGACGAGTGCCGAACGTGCGAATACGCGTGTAGAGAGCAGTATGGTGAAGCTATTTCATCAGACGATGGACGAGTACGACAGTTACAGCGTTGAGGCTAAGTCGATCAGTAAGGAGGGCGGCACGGTTTCCTATGCGATGGTGCCTGTCTGGATCCTCACGACGAAGTACGAAGGCAAGCCCTATACCTTTATGATGAACGGGCAGACCGGAAAGCTCATCGGAAGCCTCCCCATTGATAAGGGCAAGCTTCGCAAGTATTCGCTGATGACCTTTGCCGCCTCCTGTATCGGCTGCTATATCCTTGGGCGGCTCTTGCTGATGATGATGTGAGGAGGGGATGTAATGAATGTGCAAATCAATGTGCGCGGTGTGCTCCTTGCCCTCCTCCTTGTCCTGCTGACGGCCGCAGCGTCTTTCGCATCGGCGCCAAGCGTCGTCGATGAGGCAGGTCTCCTCTCTAAAGATGATGTGCAGAAGATCGCGCAGCGGATCGGGCAGGTGGAATCCAAATATAATGTGCGCATCGGCGTTGTCACGAAAAAATCTATCGGTGGGAAAAATGTGGGCAGCTTCGCCAACCACCTCGTTGATACGGATTATGCGGGAGCTTCGGGGGGTGCCATTGTCCTCCTTATTGTGATGGATTCACGCGACTGGTACATCAGTACGGATAATACCATGCGCAAAGTCGTCACGGATGAGTTTGGCTATCCGCAGGTGGCCGATGCAATGCTGCCTGACCTAAAGGATGGACACTATGCCGATGCCTTTACAGCATATGCCGACGAGGTAGGTACACAGCTCGCGTTTTACCAAGAGAATGGGCGCCCGATGAAGGCAAGCGATACCTATGGCGGGGTACTCATCCTCGGGGCATTGTTCGGCGCTGCTGTCATTACCTTTATCGTGCGCAAGGTGCTGATTGGGCAGATGAGCAACGTGGCACCGGAGCTGACCGCAAGTGCCTATCTAAAGGATGGCAGCTTTCATCTTGATAAGAGCGATGACACCTTTCTCTATACCGATGTGAAGCGTGTACCGCGTCCCAAGCAGCAGAGCAGCAGCAGTTCGGGTTCGTCCTCACGCGACAGCAGCCACGGTGGGGGCGGAGGAAAGTTCTAATCCCATGTTCAATTTGGTTTGAGCAGGATAAAAAGGGCTGGACATCATGGTCCAGCCCTTTTTTTGCCGTGCTTTAGGGAAGCACGGATACATTCAGCACTATCATCTATGCCAATCTGACGAACTTCATTTTATCAGCGATTCCTTAGAATGCCGGGATGATGGCACCTTTATACTTTTCGTTGATGAAGTTTTTGACGGTATCGGAGTGCAGCACTTTAAGGAGCGCCTGGATCTCCGGACGGTTTTCATCACCTTGACGGACGACAAGGATGTTGACATAAGGTGAGGTCTTGTCCTCCATAAAGAGGGCGTCACGCGTCGGTACGAGGTCGGCCTGCATTGCCCAGTTCGTATTGATGACAGAGATGTCTACATCATCGAGTGTACGCGGCAGCTGCGGTGCCTCGATTTCCTTGAATGTGAGGTTTTTCGGATTGTCAACGACATCCTGCACTGTTGCAGCTTCCCCCGCACCGTCTTTGAGCTTCAAGAGGCCTGCATGCTGCAGGAGCAGCAGAGCACGTCCGCCGTTTGTCGGATCGCTCGGGATGGAAACCTGTGCACCGTCTTTCAGCTCATCGAGCTTTTTGATCTTGTGCGAGTAAATCCCCATCGGCTCCACGTGGACGCCCAACACGTTCTTGAGCTTGAGCTCGGGGTGCTCTTCGACAAAGTTCTTCAAATAGGGCTCATGCTGGAAGAAGTTCGCGTCGATTTCCTTGTCGTTTGTGGCAAGGTTCGGCTGCACATAGTCATTGAATTCAACGATCTCGAGCTTTACGCCCTCTTTTTCAAGCAGGGGCTTTACGGTCTCGAGGATCTCGGCATGAGGGACGGGGGAAGCGCCGACCTTAATGGTCTTTGGAGCATTCGTGCCACTCGATTTGTCTGCGTCGCCGCCGCAGCCGACGAGAGCGAGGGCGGTGATGGCAATTAAAAGGGTGAGCAGTTTTTTCATAAGAACCTCCTTAGTATATAGATCTATTTCTTATTCAGCCGTGCAGCAAGATTATTGCCTGTGAGCTGCACGAGCTGGACAAGAACGATGAGGATGATGACCGTCGCAATCATAATATCCGGACGAAATCTCTGGTAGCCGTAGCGAATCGCTAGATCCCCAAGGCCGCCGCCGCCGATGGCACCCGCCATGGCGGACTCACCGACGAGGGCGATGACAACGGTCGTCAGCTGACTGACGATGCCAGGCATGGACTCCGGCAAAAGGACGCGCATGATGATCTGCATGGGGGTTGCACCCATGGAGAGCGCCGCTTCGATCAGGCCATGCGGCACCTCGCGCAGCGTGGTCTCCACCTGCCGCCCGATGAACGGGATGGAGGCGATGACGAGCGGCACCATCGCGGCTGTGGTGCCGATGGCAGAGCCGACGATGAGACGCGTGAGAGGGATGATGGCAACCATGAGGATGATGAACGGAACAGAGCGCACTGCATTGACGACTGCGCCGACGACGCGGTTCAGGAGCGGTGCATCAAGGATTTCTCCCTCTGCGGTCACGTGCAGAAGGACACCGAGCGGGATGCCGATGGCGCTTGAAATCACCATGCTGATGATGACCATGTAGAGCGTTTCACCCAGTGCCTTAGCGAGGAGCGGCAGCGTTTCTGCGGACATAGCCAATCACCTCCTGTTTCAAATGCTGTGCGGAAAGGTACTGAATCGCGGCGTCAATGTTCTTCGGGGCGCCGCGCATACCGATGATCATGCGGCCGAATGGCAGATCCTTGATTTGATCGAGTGTACCAAAGAGCATGGAAACCTCGACCTCTGGAAAGCGGCGAATCATATCCGCGAGCACGGGATTATCTGCCGTCTCACCGAGGAAGGTTAGGCGCAGCAGCATATAACTCCCTGGGCTTGCCGTCTCCTCAATGGCGTTCCCGCGAAAGGCCGTTGGCAGCTCGTTTGAGAGCAGCACGCTGATGAATTCCTTCGTGATGGGTTCGCGCGGCGCTGTAAAGACATCGACAACATCCCCCTCCTCTGCAATGACGCCGCCGTCCAGCACCGCTACACGGTCACAGACATCCTTGATGACCTGCATCTCATGCGTGATGACGACGACGGTAAGCCCGATGCGGCGGTTGATGTCGCGGATGAGTTTGAGTATGGATTTTGTTGTCTGCGGGTCAAGCGCCGAGGTTGCCTCATCGCACAGCAGTACCTTTGGATCTCCGGCGAGGGCGCGTGCAATGCCGACGCGCTGCTTCTGTCCACCGGAGAGATGGCTCGGATAGGCGCCTGACTTATCGGCCAGCCCAACGAGCGCGAGAAGCTCCGTGACCTTTGGGCGAATCTCATCCGCAGGGGTTCCCGACAGGCGGAGCGGAAATGCCACGTTATCGTAGACCGTCGCCGAGGAAAGCAGATTAAAATGCTGGAAAATCATGCCGATGCGGCGCCGCTCCTC
>CALIBA010000095.1 GCA_938045435.1 uncultured Selenomonas sp. | reverse complement strand
CCATCCAGTCCATGATCTTCTTGTCGAAATCATCGCCGCCGAGCATGGTGTCGCCGTTCGTCGCCTTAACCTCAAAGACACCCTCACTCAGTTCGAGGATGGAGACATCGAACGTGCCGCCGCCAAGGTCAAAGACGAGAACGGTCTCATCCTGATCCTTATCAAGTCCATAGGCAAGAGCCGCCGCCGTCGGCTCGTTGATGATGCGCAGTACCTCAAGACCTGCAATCTTTCCCGCATCCTTTGTCGCCTGCCGCTGACTATCGTTAAAATATGCAGGAACCGTGATGACGGCCTGCGTGACAGTCTCACCAAGATAGGCCTCTGCATCACTCTTGAGTTTTTGCAGAATCATCGCCGAGATCTCCGGCGGTGTGTAGTTCTTTCCGTCAATGGTCACATGATAATTTCCTTCGCCCATGTGACGCTTGATGGAAGAAATCGTGCGGTCTGGATTCGATACTGCCTGATTCTTCGCAAGACGCCCAACGAGGCGCTGCCCATCCTTCGTAAAACCAACAACAGACGGTGTGATGCGACTGCCCTCCGGATTCGTGATAACAGTCGGCTCACCGCCCTCCATCACCGATACAACAGAATTTGTTGTGCCAAGATCAATACCAATTACTTTCGCCATTTTATATTCCTCCAAACATTTTCGTTCATGTATCTATCTATGCTTAACTTCCTGCAACCTGCACCATCGACGGGCGAATCACGCGCCCCTTTGCTCGATAGCCCTGCTGGAGCACTTGGGTGATCACACCATCCTCGACATCGGGATTTTCCACGCGCATGACTGCCTGGTGGAGATTCGGATCAAAGACCTGTCCCTCGGCCTCTATCTTCTCAAGACCATGCTTTTCCATCACCTCACGCAGCTGCGTAAAGATCATCTCCACGCCTTTTTGAAACGCCTCTATGTCGGTTTGCTCCACTGTCATCGCCCGCTCGAAATTATCCAGCAGCGGCAATAGGTCGGTGAGCATATTCTGTGTAATGACCGCAGTCAGTTCCTCTTTTTCCTTTGCCGTACGACGACGGAAGTTTTCAAAATCTGCCTGCAGCCGCAATATGCGGTCTGACTTCTCCTTCAGCTCTGCGTCGAGCGCTGCTACAGGATCCTCTTCTTCTGCATGTTCTTCCCCTGTCTCTGCTCCATCATCCGCATCTGCTGAAGACGCCGCATCATTCTGAACCGTTTCGTCCTTTATGGACTTTGCTGTTTCTTCCTGTTCCGCCCTTTCCTGCATTTCTTCTTTCTTTTCTTCCTGCAAGCCATTCACCTCTTCTACCATTTTAGGCGATCGATCATCTGGGTTAAATTCGTATTGACATAATCTAGGATGCGCATGGTCTTTGCATACTCCATGCGCGTCGGCCCAAGTACAGCAATCGTACCGAGCAGGTGTCCATCAAGATGGTATGTCGCCGTGATAAAACTGCTGTCCCAAAATGCGCTGCTCCTATTCTCGCGACCAATCGTAACCGTAATTCCCTCTCGGTCACGTGCGTGCAGAATATCCCGCACAAGGTCTTCATGTTCAAGGATGAGCAGCATCGCGCGGACGCGCTCGACGTCTTGAAACTCTGGATTAGCAAGGAGCTGCGCCGTACCGCCAAGATAGATTCGCTCCTGTGCCCGTCCCTCAAGCGCACGGTGCATGACCTCCACAGCCGCAACGAAGATGGACTCATCTCCAATCGTATCTCGGATGCGTCTGAGATCCTGCCGCGATACTGCATCGAGTATCTTTCCGGCAAGTGTCTCATTGACAGCCCCCGCCATACGCTGAAAGTCTGCAAATGTTGCCCCATAGGGTATTTCGATGATGCGGTTCTCGACAAATCCTGCATCTGTCATGAGAACAGCAATCGCATGCGCCCGATCAAACGGCAGAAATTGCAACATACGAAATGTGGACTGTGCTGCCTGCGGTGCAAGCACCAAGGAGGCATTGCGCGTCACATCTGCAATCAGACGCGCAGTCTCTTGAAACACCTCATCCAAACACCGCACCCGTGTGCGGTACCAATCGTGGATGCGTATCTTTTCGGCGCTTGTCACCGGTGCCACTGGATGCAGTCCATCGACATAGAATCGGTACCCCTTAGAGGAGGGGATGCGTCCGGCAGATGTATGCGGATGCTCCAGATAACCAAGCATCTCTAAATCTGCCATCTCGTTCCGAATGGTCGCGGGGCTGACGCCGAGATTGTATTTTTGTGCGAGCGTACGCGATCCGACAGGTTCTGCCGATGCGATATAATCATCGACAATAGCCCATAGAATGCGGCTTTTACGCGCATCAAGTTCGCCCGACATTCACCCCTCTCCTCTCTTTCGTTCTATTAGCACTCTACAGGATTGAGTGCTAATCGAATCTGTGAAAACTATACAGCGAAAAAAGCAAAAAGTCAAGAGATAAATGACAAAAAGTCAAATATTTTTAGAAAAAAGAAACTGCCGCACGATATACGACAGTTTCCAGAAAAACAAAGATATTATTACATAATGTAAAAAATAATGGCGTTCCTCTTCTCTGCATTTTGCTGAAAGAACAACTTCAAGTCCAATAAATTGGAATGCAGGTATGAATAAAAGCCCTCTGCATCATCTTCCTCAACGAGTGGATATATCCCGTCTTCCTGCATGGAGTCAAAATCATACATTCCTCTCAGTGTCCCCTCGTCCAATGCAGCCAAATAATCAGCCGCTTCTCCCACCTCCTGCGGTGTAAGGTAGAATGCACTGAAATCCGGTTCACTCTCGATCCTGTTGTCATATTGCAGAGGCACGACATATCCCATAGGCGGATCGCCTTCAAACGGCTCATGGCAAAGAAGCTGATGTATCCCCTGCCACGACTTATCAATATCAAGCGTTCTCTCCTCCTCCGAATCGATTCTGAGAATGGACTGATCTCCGTCGATAACGCTCTGCAGCAGCGTGTTGTCAACACCGATATAATATCCACGCATTCCCATAGATATTTCTCCCTTGCCGATGAAATCTTCATATCCTATCAAAAACCGCCTTCCAAAACAGGAAAGCGGTTCCTAAAACTGTATTTGGTTTGAATTACTTCAGTTCAACTGTTGCGCCGGCCTCTTCGAGCTTGCCCTTAAGCTCCTCTGCCTCAGCCTTGCCGACGTTCTCCTTGACCGGCTTCGGTGCGCCGTCAACAAGTTCCTTCGCTTCCTTCAGACCAAGACCGGTTGCCTCGCGGACAGCCTTGATGACATTGATCTTCTTATCACCTGCGGATGCGAGAACGACGGTGAACTCCGTCTTCTCCTCACCGCCGCCGGCAGCCGGTGCAGCACCGCCGACCGCAGCAACAGCAACAGGTGCAGCTGCGCTGACGCCGAACTTCTCCTCCATCGCCTTGACAAGTTCCGAGAGTTCGAGAACGGTCATGTTCTCAATCGCTTCCAAAATCTGATCTTTATTCATGCTGTATACCTCCAAAAATTTACTTTTATCTGATGTTGCAAATGCTTATGCAGATGCCTTCTGTGCGCGTACCGCCTCAAGCACATAGACGGCGTTGCGGATAACACCCTGAAGCACATTGACCGTGTTCGAGATCGGTGCATTCATGCTGCCCATGAGCTTTGCAATAAGCTCTTCGCGTGAGGGCAGGGAGGCCAGAGCCTTTACCTCGTCAGATGAGATAACCTTGCCTTCAACAATACCGACTTTAACGGAGAGAATGCCCTTGTCATCCAGTTTATTCTTCTTGATATAGTCGCAAATAACCTTTGCAGGTGCGACTGCATCCTCAGCAGAAAATGCAAATGCTGTGGTCCCTTCAAGATGTGCATCGATCCCATCAAGCCCCAGAGAATCGGCTGCACGACGCAGCATCGTATTCTTAACAACGTGATAGGTAACACCCGCAGCACGCAATTCGCGGCGCAGCTCTGTATCCTGTGCCACAGTAAGACCGCTGTATGTTGTAAAGACAGCGCCCTTTGCCGAACTGAGCTGATCTTTCAGCCCTGCAACAATGACTTCTTTTTTATGATCTGCCATTAAATCATGTCCCTCCCTTCTTTGTTGCCATTCATCTAAGACGGCTCTCATTTTGTCTAATTAAAAATCTCCGGCTGCTACACATGCCGGAGATGAATGTTCAAATTCACGTCCGGCCTCGGCAGGCGACTACGTCGTT
>CALIBA010000094.1 GCA_938045435.1 uncultured Selenomonas sp. | reverse complement strand
GCATAGAAAATACTCGCTCCACTCCTGCTCCTATTTTGTAGCATAAAAACAACGCCTACCAAGATCGGTAGACGTCACATACAATTTTGTGATGGGTCGCTCGGTCCCCTTATTTCAGGGCGGAGACAAGAGCACGCATACGCAGACATGCAAGGCTTCCACAATGAATGCCTCCCATCACGCGCAAGTGCGCATCAAAGAAAATGATCCGCCCGGTCAACTCAACAGAGGCTCCACTATTGTGGCGGTCGCGGTCATTATGCATTACTGCAAAAACAGGTGGGAAAGTGGAGCTGACCCTTGCCCATCTATTCTTTGACATTCTCAGAATAACACGATTCAGACATCAGAGCAACAAAATTCCTCGCTCATCATAGACCGATTCCGACGTATCGCTCCCACATTGGATCGCACGATCCAGAGCCATGATGAGCGCAATAACACCGTCGATTTTCTCCGTGGATTTCTCCTTATCCGCTTTAATAGAAAGTGCGCCATAAGAGTCTCGCGGAATATGAAACTCATCATCTCTGGATTAGGCAGATCGTGGAGTAGGAAATACAGTGGGTGTCCAACATGCACTCTTTTCCCCGCTCTTTGTAGGCATAGACAAGAAGCGATTCCTGCCACGGGATTTGGTGCGGATGCGAATACAGCCCCCCTCCGTCGTCTGCATCGCCGTCCACTCGTTGACCGTCTTGCCCGCTGCCGTCTGCCCAAACAAAAAGGACAAGCCTCCAAGATGATTCATGGGCTTGTCCCGCGAACGGAAGATCTTTGTAAAAAAGTTCATGGGTATCACACTCCTTTACAGAATTATGTTTTCGAAACATAAGGATTTTTGAGCGACGAACAGGAATATCTAATGTTTTAACGAATTAATAATAAAGGATATTTCATGGCAAGAAATATGGGGATATTTTGTTCTTAGCTTTGGCTCATCAGCATTAAATCTATAAATAATTTATAGTGAGGTAGAGACTATGATTATTTCTAAACACGGGAAATGCATATTGCTTTCATTACTTATCGCAAGTACCCTATCTTCTGATGCGTTCGCCGAGACGATTGTGCGTACAGAGCGCACTCATAAGCATGCTTCAGTTGTTCAAGATAAAGCCCCAGACCCCATAAGTGTCAATGTTGGAGAAACTGATCCCTCAGCTAAATCCCCCAGCCAAAATACTTATGATAATACATCCGTCTCCGTAGGAGATGATACTGCTACAAAGGGAGATTTCGAAAACACATCACCTAATTCTGGTGCAAATATTGAGTTGGCATCATCAACAAAAAATACTCTGAACGAGAATACCTTAGATGATCAAAATGCAAATTCATCTAAACAGAAGAATCTACGATATATTGATGGTTTCAAGATAAAAGGGCCTGCCATAACAACGCAATCACAGGATGGTTTCTTTTTATACACAAGCAAACTATATGAAGAGCATGAGCAATATGGTAGCTTTACCTTGTTAGTACAAAAATACAGAAATACGGCTACGCTCGGTCCCAGCGATATTGCAACATCACTTACTTGCAGTTGGAGTATGGATTTCGACGCTTTAATTAACAAAAATCATAAACCTCGATTCATTGTAGTAGCTAATGATGGAACTTCTAAAATTATCGAATTAAATATGCATAGCTCAGCTGCTGAGTATTTCTCAGTAGTATCACCCAAATGGGGGAACTTTATACAAAATGTTGATAAACTTTATTTAGAAATTTCATCTCAATCAGGTGATAACATAAGGCTACCTATTCCCACCGATGCCATTGATCAGTGGAATACCGTTGTAAATGCTGATATGAAAAAACTAAAAAAAGAATTTGAAAACAAATAGGCAGTGTGTATAACATGGTGTGATATACCAATTTGTTAAGGAATCGATGATAAAATGAAAGTCAACAGATTGGTGCAGAATTTTTGTCCTGCCAAGGAAACAAACCGGACGCATAGCGATGGCTATGTGGACGATTTGTTGACACAGGCAGGGCGAAAAAGATGTGCCAAGATGATGTGGCTGAATTTATCAGTGCTTCCTTAACTCTTATCTACCCATTGTGCAAGTTCAACCATCTAAAACACCCACACACCGCGCCCCTCGTACACGGACTCCGACATATCGTTCCCACAGCGGATCGCACGATCCAGTGCCATGATAAGCGCAATCACACCGTCGATCTTCTCTGTGTACTTCTCCTTGTCCGCCTTGATGTTCCCCGCAGGATCGGTGCGAATGAAGATGTTGTCTGCCATCCAGC
>CALIBA010000093.1 GCA_938045435.1 uncultured Selenomonas sp. | reverse complement strand
CGAAAAGATGGACTGTTGCACAAAGATAAATTTACCTTCGTGCAACAGTCCCGTTCATTTTATCTGTATCACATGCAGTCCCTATGAGTTCTTTCTCTATCGGATGGGACGCTGTTCAGCAGGTGTGGCACTTCTCGTAGAGACCCTTTTCCTTGAGGAGCTTTACCATCATTTCACCAATATGTGCGACGGTCTCAGCGACAGGAATGCCGACGGCGTTGAGTGCCGCGACCTTATCCGCAGCAGAGCCGGTACCGCCGGAGATGATGGCGCCCGCGTGTCCCATGCGCTTTCCGGGAGGCGCTTGACGACCGGAGATGAAGGCGCCGACGGGCTTATCCTTCATATTCTCATGAATCCACTTTGCGGCTTCTTCCTCTGCCGTGCCGCCGATCTCACCGATGAGGAGGACGGCGTACGTCTCAGGGTCATCACGAAAGAGTTTGAGCGCGTCGATAAAGTCGATGTCTTTTACGGGATCTCCGCCGATGCCGATCGTCGTCGTCTGGCCGATGCCGGCATTCGTCAGCTGGAACGCCGCCTCATAGGTGAGGGTGCCGGAACGCGAGACGAGCCCGACGTGACCGGGTTTGCTCACAGTGCCCGGGGTGATGCCGAGCTTTGCCTGCCCTGGCGTTAAAAGACCGGGGCAGTTGGGACCGACGAGGCGGGTTTTTTTGCCCTGCATATAGCGGCGCACCTTCACCATATCCAGCACGGGGATGTGCTCCGTGATGCAGACGACGAGGTCAAGCCCCGCATCCACTGCCTCCATGATGGAGTCCGCAGCAAACCGCGCGGGGACGTAGATGACAGAGGCCGTGGCACCCGTTGCGGCGACGGCATCGACAACGGTGTTAAATACAGGCAAGCCATAGACGGTCTGGTCTGACTTACCGGGGGTCACGCCGCCGACGATGTTCGTGCCAAAGTCGAGCATCTGTCGCGTGTGGAACATGGCGGCCTTTCCAGTGATGCCCTGCACGATGGCTTTGGTGTTTTTATCAATCAGAACTGACATGTATTTACCCTCCCCTTCGTTACGCGCGTGACGCAGCGACAAGTTTTACAATTTGCTCGGCACCGCTCTCCATGGACGCTGCTGAGAATACGTTGCTGATGGGCGTATTCTTTAGGATTTCGCGGCCTTCTTCGACCTTTGTCCCCTCAAGGCGGACGACGACGGGGACGGGGAGAGACTTGCCGTCTGGGGAGATGATCCGCGCCGCTTCGATGATGCCCTTGGCGATATTGTCACAGCGGTTGATGCCGCCGAAGATGTTGACGAAGATGCCCTTTGCCTGACTGCCCTCCAGCATGATGCTGAATGCCTTTGCGATTTTCTCTGGCTCTGAGTCGCCGCCGACGTCGAGGAAGTTTGCAGGATTCCCGCCGTAGTATTTGAGCATATCGACGGTCGCCATCGCAAGCCCCGCGCCGTTCACCATGCACGCGACATCCCCGCCGAGGTTGACGTAGTTGAGCCCGACGGCAGCCGCCTCGCGCTCTTTGGGATCCTCCTCATGGTCATCGCGCAGCGCCGCAATATCAGGGTGGCGATAGAGTGCACTGTCATCAAAGTTCAGCTTGGCATCGAGTGCGATGACTTGGTTGTCCTCAGTGACGACAAGGGGATTGATCTCGACCTGCGTGCAGTCCTTGCCGATGAAGGCGGCATAAAGCCCCTGCATGAGTGCAGCCGCACGGCGGACGGCTGGCGCAGGAATGTTGATGGCATACGCCATGCGCGTCGCTTGGAAGGGAGCAAGACCGATCAGCGGGTCAATGTGTTCCTTGACGATCTTCTCGGGATGTTCGGCCGCAACCTTTTCGATTTCGACGCCGCCCTCCTCCGAGCCCATCATGACGATGCTGGCCGTGAGGCGGTCGATGGCGATGGAGAGATAGTATTCCTTTTTGATTTTCGAGCCCTCTTCGATCAGGAGGCGTCGGACGACCTTGCCCTCAGGCCCCGTCTGATGCGTGACGAGCGTTTTGCCGAGGAGCCCCTGTGCATAGGTATGCACGTCATTCTTGTTCTTGGCGATTTTGACCCCACCCGCTTTGCCGCGGCCGCCGGCATGGATCTGCGCCTTGACGACGATGACGTCCGAGCCGAGCCGTTCGGCCTGTGCGACCGCCTCCTCCGGACTGAATGCCGGCAGTCCCCGCGGCACATTGACACCGAACTCCTGCAGAACCTGCTTGGACTGGTACTCATGAATGTTCATTTGGTCGAGCCTCCCTTTCTTTTATGAGCAGCACTCTTTGACAAGTCCTATATTACCGATGTTCTCCCGCAATGTCCAGCCATTTTGGCACAGAAGAACGATTGAAAAAAACAGCGGGTCATAAATAATTTCTATAAATGGAGTTCAGCATCATAGATCTTCAAGGAGGTAGACTGTTTCTGCCGTCCATATCCTGCCCTTTTGCAGAATGGGCTGCGGAAAGGATGGGTGCGCGGGTGCATTTGGGAAGTACTGTGTTTCAAGACAAAAGCCGCCGCGGCGCGGTGCGCATATGCCGCCTTTGCCCGGTGTACCATCGCCGAGGAAATTGCCCGTGTAGAACTGCATCCCGATCTGCGTCGTGTAGCAGGACAGCGAAAGCCTTGCCGCAGCGGAGGTGATGCGTGCCGCCTTCTTTAGATGCGCATACGGCACCGGTGCGCTGTCCCCGCGCAGTACCCAGTTGTGGTCGTAGCCGTGCGCCATTTGCAGTTGATCATAGGCTGCATCAATCCGCGCACCGATGCGGTGCGGCACGGTAAAGTCCATCGGGGTCCCGATGACATCGAGGATGCGCCCGTCAGGCAGTGCCTCTGCATCGGCCCACGTGAACTGGTCGGCAAAGATCTCTGCCGTATGATTTTCGATGGTGCCCGCACCAGCGCCGTCGAGGTTGAAGTACGTATGATTCGTAAGGTTGCAGATGGTGTCCGCATCGCTAGTGGCCTCATAGCGGATGGAAAGGGCGCCGTCCGCGCTGAGCAGGTATGTGACATACACGGTAAAATTGCCGGGATAGCCGCCCTCGCCATCGGGGCTTTCGGTGCGCATACGCACGCCGCCCGGAACGGGCTGTGCTGTAAAGAGGTGTGCGTGCAGCCCATGCGTGCCGCCATGGATATGGTTCTGGTGCTGAGAACCTGTATTGCGCTCAAGCTGATAGAGGCGCCCCGCGAGTGTTACGCGGCCGCCTGCAATGCGGTTGGCATGACGTCCAACGACCGCGCCCATGTAAAAGGGATCGGTCAGATAGTCCTCCCCGTGCGCATATCCGAGTACGACGTCGGTCTCCTGTCCGTGCGCTGTGCGGCGCCACGAAACGATCCGTGCGCCATAGGTCGTGACGGACACCGCAGCGCCGTACGCATTCGTCAGCGTGTAGAGATCAATATTTTTCCCGTCCGGCATATGCCCGAACGAGTGCAGTGTAAGCTCTGTCATGTTCTTTTCCCTCATCCGGAAGAATCCATTGAAAAACGAATGATGATAGCGCCCGCTGGACAGTCCTCCGCGGCTTCCAGTACGTCGTCCTGCTCGCTTTTTTGCGGCTGGCGGATCACCTCTGCCGTGCGCAGCGTGCGGTCGATACAGAACAAAGCGGGCAGACGCTCTGCACACATCCCGCAGGAGATGCAGGCCGCCGCATCCACAGAAAGTGTCATAGGTACGCCTCCCTCACAGCCCGTAAAATGAAAATTTCCTGCCATACAGATCAAGGTGTACAGCAGGATCCTTTCAAAATATAACACACGCTTACAGCATAGCGTATTTTTCAGTATTTTTCTGTAACAAAGGCAACAACAGACCGTACCTTTGGCATCCTAGACATTCGCACTGGCGTCAGAGGCAGAGAGCATCTTGTGCACATAGGTGCGGATTTCAACGCCGTGCTCCATCTTCATCACCTCGGCGAGCAGTTCTTTTGCCTGCGCCATCGTGACGGAGCGGATCATCTCCTTGACCCGCGGGATGGACGGTGCACTCATCGACAGCTCGGTGATGCCCATGCCCAAAAGGAGCACTGCCGCATATGGATCGCTCGCCATCTCGCCGCACATGCCCGCCCAGATACCGCGCTCGCGTGCGCTCTGGATGGTGCGCTGGATGAGCCGCAGCACAGCGGGATTGAACGGGTTGTAAAGGTGTGCAATCTGTGCGTTGCCGCGGTCAACGGCAAGCGTATACTGGATGAGATCATTCGTGCCGATGCTGAAGAAATCGACATAGGCGGAGAGCAGCGGCGAGATCATCGCCGCCGCCGGCGTCTCCACCATAATGCCGATCTGCACCTCATTGGAATACTCCTTGCCCTCGTGCGTCAGCTCGAGCTTGGCCTGCTCCACGAGTTTTAAGACGCGCTGAATTTCGCTGACGCTGATGACCATGGGCACCATCATCGCGGCTTTTCCATAGAGACCTGCACGCAGGATTGCCTTGATCTGCGGGAGAAAGAGATCGTGACGGTCGAGGCTGATTCTAAGCGCCCGATACCCGAGGAACGGATTCTCCTCCGGTTCGATGTTCAGATAGGGCAGCGGCTTATCCCCGCCGATGTCCATGGTGCGGATGATGCAGATCTTGCCGCCGCACTTTTCGACCGCCTGCCGATACGCCTTGAACTGCTCCTCCTCCGTTGGAATCGTCGTCGAACCCATAAAGACGAACTCTGAGCGAAACAGACCGACCCCCTCCGCACCGTAGGTGAGCGCGTTATCGACATCCATGTGTGTGCCGATGTTTGCCGTCAGCTCGATGCGTACGCCGTCCTTTGTGACGGCGGGGAGATCCTTGAGCGCGGCATAGTGTGCAGCGAGTTTTCTCTGCTCCTCAAGTTTTTCCTGATACAGGAGGCGCTCCTCCTCCGTTGGGCGGATGAGAATATCGCCGCGGCTGCCGTCGAGGATGATCTCATCGTCGTCACCGATGAGGCGGATCTTATCGCCGATGCCCAGCACCGTCGGGATGGCGCGTGCCTTCGCGATGATGACGACGTGACTGGTCGCGCTCCCGGAGCCTAGAATGACGCCCGCGATCTGGTCGGTCGGCATACCTGCGACGACGGACGGCTCGATTTCCTCTCCGCAGAGAATCACCTGCCCTGTACCAGGCTCCGGTTCCTTGACCCCGAGCACATAGCGGGCGATGCGCTTTCCGACATCGCGCAGATCGACAGCGCGCGCCGCAAAGTATTCATCCTCCATCTGCTCGAAAATCTTTGCCTGGTCATCCGCAACGCTGAGGATGCTCCGCGGTGCGTTGCCGGAAACGGCAATCTTTGCCCGGATATTCTCCGCCATCATGGGGTCCTGCACCATCATGCGGTGTGCCTCTAGGATGGCAGCCTGCTCCGTCTGGCCGTCATTTCTAAGGCGGTCAACCGTATGGAGCAGATGCTCTGTCACCGCAGCGAGCGCACGCTCCGCCTTTTTCTGCTCCGCGTCGATGCCGTCCGGATGATACGCAGCGAGATAGCCATCGAGACTTTGCCCAACGAGCATGGCGCTGCCGATGGCGATGCCGGAGATGACACCTTTCCCACGAATGTTTTCGGCCATATTCATCACCTTTCCTATCAGTGTATCGGGAATTCTCAATCCCTATGAAAAAACGCCGCGGGGTAAAACAGATTGCTGCAACACCCCGGGCGCTCCCCGTGTTAGAATTACTCCTCGCCGAACTTCGTCTTGATGAGATCTGCCAGTTCCTTGACGGCGGCTGCCTCGTCCTCTCCCTCCGCACTGATGGTGAGCTCGGTTCCCTTGACAAGCCCTAAACTCATCAGCATGAGGATGCTCTTGGCGTCGACTTTCTTCCCCTTTGCCTCCAGGTGAATCTTGGATTTGAACTTTGTCGCAGTCTGTACAAATACAGAGGCAGGACGCGCATGAATGCCCGTCTTATTCTCGATGGTAACGGTCTCCTGGGTCATTTGAATCTCTCCCATCTATAAAGAAGATCTCCGCGCAGATCCGCGGCGCTGCCGCCTGTGGGCGCGAACTAATATCACGGTCATTATACTATAAAACCCGATACGAAAAAAGAGGAGAAATAAAAAAGTTTTTAGAAAAAACTTGACGTTTTTAGAAAAAATATTAAAAGAAAAGCAGGAATTTCCGCCGCGTTGTCGAAAAAAACCTAGACAGTATTCAGTATTGCGGCGGTGCATCCGTTCCGCCATGACAGATAAATCCGATACGTTCGGCGCAGGGAATGCCGCACCGCCGTTCGAGCCGGCAGCAGGCCGCTCGATAGGAGCGGGCGGGCAAATGAAGCGGTGATTCCCTAATGTGTTTGTAAACTGGAGGAATACACAAATGAAGAAAAGCGTTGACATCCTGGGACTTCCCGTCATCAGTATCACCGAAGGGCGCGAGCTTGGCATGAGCAAATCGCTTCTCATTGACGCGCCGAATCGGACCGTCGCAGCGGTCACCATTGAGGACGGGGACTGGTACCGCGGTGTTAAGCTCATCCCCTATGGCAACGTGATCGCTGTCGGTGAGGACGCCGTCACAATCAATAACAGCGAGAACATCCTGACCCTCGACGGCGCAGGCGAATTTGGCACACTGCTCAACGACAACATCCGCGTCATCGGCACGAAGGCGATCACGCGTACGGGCGTCATTCAGGGCAGCATCACCGAGATCTTCATCGGTGAGGACGGCAGCATCGAAAAGTGCGAGATCACGACGCCGGAGGGCGACGTCTCCGAGGTGACGGCGGATCAGGTATCCATCTTCGGTAAGGAAGTCACGGTCATCTCCCCGGAGGGCGATGCCGGAAAAAAATTTGACGCAGCGGTTGCACCGGCGGCACCCGCTGTGACAGCACCCGCGGCAAAGGCGCCTGCGGCAGAGCCGGTGGTAGAGACTGCACCTGTGGTCGAGGAGCCTGCTATGGCGGAGA
>CALIBA010000092.1 GCA_938045435.1 uncultured Selenomonas sp. | reverse complement strand
GAGCGGAAGTGGTATGCGTTCTGGGAGGAGCGGAAGTTTTTTCATGATGATGTGGATGAGAGCCGCGCGCCGTACAGCGTCGTCATCCCTCCGCCGAATGTGACGGGACAGCTCCACATGGGGCATGCGCTCGACAACACATTACAGGACATCCTCGTGCGCTATCAGCGGATGCGCGGGAAAAATACCGTCTGGGTGCCGGGCTGCGATCATGCGGGCATCGCGACGCAGGCAAAGGTGGAGGAAGCTCTGCGCGCGGAGGGGACGAACCGTTTTGAACTCGGGCGTGAGAAATTTTTGGAGCGTGTCTGGCGCTGGAAAGAGAAGTATGGCGACCGCATCATGTATCAGCTGCGTATGCTCGGCGCATCCTGTGACTGGGACCGCGAGCGGTTCACAATGGATGAGGGATGCTCACGTGCCGTGCGGGAGGTGTTTGTCAGCCTCTATGAGCAGGGACTGATCTATCAGGGGACGCGCATCACGAATTGGTGCCCGAGCTGCACGACGGCGATTTCAGATATTGAGGTTGAACATGAAACAGAGGAGGGGCATCTCTGGCATCTGCGCTACCGCATCGAGGGCACAGATGACTATGTGGAGATTGCAACGACGCGTCCAGAGACCATGTTCGGCGATACGGGCGTTGCCGTACACCCCGATGATGAGCGTTATAAAGGACTCGTCGGAAAAACGCTGATTCTGCCCGTGGTGGAGCGGCGCATTCCGCTCTTTGCCGATGCTTATGTCGATCCTTCGTTTGGGACGGGGGCGGTCAAGGTGACGCCGGCACACGATCCAAACGACTTTGAGATGGGGCTGCGGCATAACCTTGAGCAGATCGTCGTCATCCATGCGGATGGTACGATGGGTGAGGGCGCGGGGAAATATGCGGGGCTTGACCGCTACGAGTGCCGCAGGCAGCTTGTAAAGGAACTGGAGGAAATCGGCGCACTCGTGCGTACGGAAAAGCATGAGCATGCGGTTGGGCACTGCTCGCGCTGCAAAACCATAATTGAACCGCTCATCTCGAAGCAGTGGTTCATCCGTATGGAGGAGCTTGCAGGACCCGCACTTGCGGCAGTGCGTGAGGGAAAGATCCGCTTTATCCCCGAGCGCTTTACGAAAATCTATGAAAACTGGCTTGAAAATATTCGCGACTGGTGCATTTCGCGCCAGCTCTGGTGGGGACATCGTATTCCCGCATGGCACTGTGAGACATGCGGCAAGACGACGGTTGCCCGCACGGATGTGACCACATGTGCACACTGCGGCAGCACGGAGATTCATCAAGACGAGGATGTGCTCGATACCTGGTTCAGCTCGGCGCTCTGGCCATTTGAGACGATGGGGTGGCCTGATGAGACAACGGAGCTGCGCCATTTCTACCCGACGGCAACTCTTGTCACGGGCTATGACATCATCTTTTTCTGGGTTGCGCGCATGGTCATGATGGGGGTGCGCTTTGGGGGCGATGTGCCGTTTCGCGATGTATTCATCCACGGGCTTGTGCGCGACAGCGAAGGACGCAAGATGTCAAAGTCGCTCGGCAACGGCATCGATCCTGTGGAGGTCATTGAAAAATACGGTGCGGACACGCTGCGCTTTATGCTCATCACGGGCAATACCCCTGGCAACGACATGCGTTTTTACTACCCCACGGCCGACCTTGTCACTGGTCCGGATATCATCTTCTTCTGGGTG
>CALIBA010000091.1 GCA_938045435.1 uncultured Selenomonas sp. | reverse complement strand
CGTTCACCGTCCACGCGGCTCTGCCGAGCGGCATCCTCGCCGCACTCGTGCAGGCTGCGAAGCCCGTATTCGACAACGGCTACAGCCAAATCGTCTACCTCTACAGTACGCTGTGTCCCATCCGTGCACTGACACTCGGACTCTATCGCTTTATTCCGACACGTGACTTCAGCATTAAGGGACTACACCTTGACTAATATTTTATAAAAAATAGATTTCATTTGTCATATTCGAGATGACCTGCCCCCCAAAAGTTAGACATAGAGGATCTAACTTTTGGGGGTATTGTAATGGCAAAATACAGTACAGAATGTAAGCTGAAGGTTGTGCAAGAATATCTTGAAGGATACGGAAGCTATGAAACACTATTGTCAGCTTTCACATCAGACAGACACCGTCTGCAGCAGGGATTCAGACTGCACTCGAGGAGGCAATTCGTGTGACATCGGATTGTCCTTATCGGCGCACCTTCCACTCCGATCAGGGGTGGGCATATCAGATGAAGTCATACACGAAACGGCTGAAGGAGGAGAGAATCTTTCAGAGTATGTCACGCAAAGGGAACTGTCTGGATAACAGTGTGATGGAGAACTTCTTCGGACTGTTAAAGCAAGAGATTTACTATGGACGTATTTACCATAGCTACGAGGAAAGTATATCGTTTACTAAAATGAGCATTGCATCAAGGAATCTCTCGGCTGGCTCAGTCCAGCACAGTATCGTAGCAAACATCTCCCCGCATAGAAAAAGCGCAGGATTTCATTTTCCTACGCTTTCAGGCCTAACTTTTGGGGGGCACTACAACATTTGAAATCTCTTTTTTCTTACAAAGCATTCTTTAGACCAACATTCCGAGGGTAAGTTGCAAGTTTAATGTTTGCTGTCTTGTGCGCATGGTATACTTTCCCGCATTTAGCCACACGCTTCAATCTTTCGTCATCTATTTTACAACTTGCCCTCCCGTTTTCCCCCTTCCTCATTTAAAAATGCACTGGAAACAGGTGCGAAATAATTACGGATCGCACTGATGTCGTCCTCGATAAAGAGTGCAACCGGCGATTCTCGAAGCATGATGAGTTCTAGGAGACGTGCCTGCTCTGCAGAATTGGTCTCTTTCATCAAGGCAGGATCTGCAGCTGCACGTGTCAATGTGACCGCTTTCTGCTCTGCCGCAGCATAGACACGTGTCTTGTTCATCATTTGGATCAGCAGGTCGTATAGATAATCTGAAAGCTCTATAGGAGGTACATGTTTTTCGATCTCTGCATACGATTCCTGCATCTCCCGCTCAAGGTTCGATAGCCGTGCGTGCGTCGTCTCAAGATCGACTTTTCCAGATTTTATATCTGTCAAAATTTGGTGATAGAGTATCCATTTTCGGTCCAGTTCTGCGATTTCTCTTTGATAATCTTCCCACCATACACCGAAGACTTCCTGATCACGTGTACGTGCGTCGAGTTCATCCTGTGTTGGCGGAGAAACTGCATTGGCTCTTAACTGTAACTGATGGACGGTTCCACCAAGAATGCAAAGCAAAACGACAAAAGCAACAAAAACACGCCAAGGAAGATAGCGAAAAAGAATCCCCAGCAGAAGGATGATAATAGCAGCAATAATGTAGATCAGCATAGCTTTGCGCCCCACAAAAATACTCGATCAGCCACCTACACGTTGGTGCAATGCCTGACGATTTAATATGCGAATACGCCCCCTGGCTGTTTGTACAAGCCCTTCTTGACTGAAGTCTTTTATCATACGGCTGATGACCTCTCGTGCCGTTCCAAGGTAACGTGCAATCTGTTCGTGCGTAAGGCAGATCTCATCCGTTCCTCCCGTCAGTGACTCATCAATGAGAAACTGTGCCAAGCGCCGATCTGCTGAGAGGAACATCATGTGCTGAAATTTCAAAACCATCTCCGACAGATGTCTTACTGCAAGTTCATAGACATTGCATTGAGCGCGGAGGTTGCCTGATAGAATGCGGCGCACAATACGCGTATCGGAGAAAAAAACCTCCGTATCTTCATGAGCATCAATATAGACAGTATCCGTTCTCTCCATAAATGAGGTGGCGGCAAGAACGGAAATATCCCCCGGTCTAATGAAATACATAGTAAGTTCACGCCCATCTTCTGAGAATATATAGACGCGAAGACATCCTGATTTAACGTGCATTGTCCCTACCGAGCCAAGGGCTCCATGGTGAACCGTCGTTCCTTTGACATAACGCATGAAGCGCGTATGAGAAAACAACAATTCTCGTTCTGCTGCAGTCAGCGAATCCCATATGCGAAATTGATCAATATACTCAGAAAAATGTTTGTTTTGCACATATTGTCCCATTCTGCCGTCCCCCCTTTTTCCCATTCCCTTTGACCCATCACCCATGGCGTAAATATCGTACGGCGGAAAGCCCTGCCCTAGCTCCTTCATAAGCCGCCTTGACAATTTGCAGCAACCCCCCTGTACAGTCCCCTGCTGCATAGATACCAGGAATATTGGTTTCCATATCTTCATTCACAACCACTTTTGCATCTTTCAGCAAGGCACCGAGCTTCATGGCGAGATCCGAACTGCCGGCCATCCCAATTGCCATGAATACGCCGTCCACATCAAGCGCAGGTGCATCTGCAAACACAATACGCTGCACACGTCGTACTCCTTCTAAACGTAGTATGCGGCCTGTTTGAACCTCGATCTCATTAGGAACTTTTATGGTCAATTCTTCCCCATTTGTCAACATAATAATGCGCTCTGCGTGGGGTTGAAGGATCCGTGCTTCATGCAGTGCATAGTCTCCAGAACCAACAACGGCTGCAACTTTGCCCCGATAAAAAAAGGCATCGCATATGGCACAATAGCTGACCCCGTGCCCCTCATATTCCCGAACGCCTGGAATAGAAAGCGTCCTGCGTGCAACCCCAGTCGCTAGGATAACAACATCTCCCGCATACTCTTGACGTTTCCCTTCAACGACAAACCCGCTCCCCATCGCTGCACGGCGAACCTCAATCACCTCGTCTTCAACAAAGACAACACCAAGCCGTTTCGCCCCCTCAATACCACACCGCTCAAGTTCCAGACCTGATACGGGTGCTGAAAATCCATAATAGTTTTCAATGCTCTCTGCTGTCTCCAAAAAACCGCTGCCCTTTGTAATAACCGTTACAGCAGCACCACCGCGCCGTGCATAAAGCGCTGCAGATACACCCGCAGGACCGGAACCAACGATAAGTACATGCATTGTGTTTCTCCTGATTCGATAGGCTATGACGGGAACACAAAAAGAGACGCCCCAGCATGTAAAAATACCAATGCATACAGCTCTTCAGCATTGCATTTCATCAGTATTTTCTAAAGAAACGTCTCTTTCCATATTGAGAGAGCAGCTTATATCAATGATGGTTAAAGAGAAGACTGACCGAACGATGGCTCTGAATACGGACAATCACATCGGCCAAAGACTGCGCAAGAGAAAGCGTAACAATCTTCGGAGATTGTTTCTCTACAGGGAGAGGAATCGAATCTGTAATAACGAGTTGTTCAATCGGCGAGGCATTCAAACGCTCTACGGCAGGATCACTGAGTATCGCATGGGAACATGCAGCAATAACATGCTTTGCCCCTCGTTCCTTGAGCGCCTTCGCTCCCTCACAGAGAGAACCTGCCGTATCTACAATGTCATCAATGAGCAACGTCGTCTTCCCATCAACCTCCCCGATGAGATTCATGACCTCTGCTTGTCCCGGCGTAGGACGACGCTTTTCAATAATGGCAATCGGTGCGTGGAGGAAGTCCGCCATGATGCGGGCACGTGTGACGCCGCCGAGATCCGGAGAAACGACCACCAGATCCTCGATATTTTGATCACGGAAATAGCTGGCAAGCACAGGTGCAGCAGCAAGATGATCCACAGGAATATCAAAGAATCCTTGAATCTGTCCGGCATGAAGATCCACTGTAACAACGCGGGTCACCCCTGCTGTCGTCATAAGGTTCGCGACAAGTTTTGCAGAGATTGGCTCACGTCCCCGCGTTTTGCGGTCTTGCCGTGCATATGCGTAGTAGGGAACGACCGCCGTGATGCTGTGTGCTGAGGCTCGTTTGCACGCATCCGTCAAAATCAGGAGTTCCATAAGGTTATCGTTGACCGGGTGACTGGTTGGTTGGATGATGAAAATATCCTTTCCTCGAATACTCTCCTCGATCATCACCTGAATCTCACCATTGTTGAAATGCCCAACAAACGCTTCACAGAGCTGTATTCCAATGCGGTCAGAAATCTCTCTCGCCAGCTTTGGATTTGCATTTCCTGTCAAAATACAAACGTTGTCGGTTTCAAAGCTCATCTTTCTTTTCCCCCTAGCACATATTCAGTTTCAGTATAACACAAGCGAATTTTTTTGAAAAGGCAATTCACTTTGTCTTTTTATGCCTTACATCCCTTTTTCTTTGCGCTTATCGGCCCATCCCTCAATATTATGGAACATTAAAAACGTCGCAAAACCTGCCACGGCAAC
>CALIBA010000090.1 GCA_938045435.1 uncultured Selenomonas sp. | reverse complement strand
ATATCCGAATATTTGGGGGCTATTATGGAAATAATTACGAAAGCACCGGCATCTTGCGGTGAATTGATTGAAGGAGTTATAGATGGAACCCCTTTTCTTGTTACTTGCCCCATTAGTATGTACGCAGAGGTAACAGTATCAGATACATTCACAGGCGTACATGGTCTTGGTGAAAAAGCACGAGAAGCAATGGAACGAACACTCCAACATATTGGAGAAAAAAAACTTCCTTGGGGGATTCGCCTCGATTCGAAGATTCCGCAGGGAAAGGGAATGGCTTCTTCTAGTGCTGATATAGCAGCTGTATCTTATGCTGTTGCACGGACTTTAGGATGGAAGCTCACACCGCAGGAAATGATGGATATTGCCATTGCAATAGAACCCAGTGATGGCATCTGTTTTGAAGGTCTTGCTCATGTCAGTCATACCACGGGCAAGCTTTTTGCGCAATATAGCGATGTTCCTCTTCTTCATATATCTATTTATGATGTTGGTGGGATGGTAGATACGATTGCATATTACCAGAGTAAAAGCAATCAAAGGAATCAGAATATAGAATACCAGCGCCTTTTGAATATGGTTGACCGTGCATTTCACGCTGGAGCACATCGCAGGGAAGCGCTTCTTGGGATGGCTGCAACAGAAAGCGCATTGCTCAATCAAGAACATCTTAAAAAAGAAGGGCTAAAGGAGCTTATCCGTGCAGCCCAGGATGAGGGGGCTCTTGGTGTAACTGTTGCGCATAGCGGAACAGTTGTTGGTGTCCTTTGGGCTTCCGCGATGTCTGCAGCAGATGTATCGCATCGTACAGAGCGCCTAGCTCATCTTTTCGACGGACAATTTTCTTACCTACAGACAGCACGCCTCATTCCAGGGGGCGTAATTTGTGAAATAAAAGCATAAATGGAGGCGTGAGATATGACGGAAATTATGCTCATTCGCCATGGTGAAACGGAATGGAATAGAACAGGCCGTTTTCAAGGACATTCAGATATTCCGCTGACAGAGAATGGGATATTACAGGCACAAGCCCTCAGCCGAAATCTTATCATGGATCATGTGGATAAGATCTATGCAAGTGACCTTGTACGTGCAATGGAAACAGCACGTCCTCTTGCCAATCGTTTTGGACTTGATGTTGAGCCTGATCCAGCGTTGAGGGAACTTCATTTTGGTGCGTGGGAGGGACGATATTTTCGTGATATCAACGCAGAATATCCAGATATTATGAAGCGTTTTTATAGAGATCCTGAAAATGTAGAGATTCCAGAGAGTGAGAGCTTTACTGATTTTCAGCAGCGTGTGAGTGGACGTGTGCGTGAGATTGTAAATAAATGGCATGGTAAGCGTATAATTCTTGTCTCACATGGTGCAGCCATTCGTATTTTACTGGCAGATATTCTATCCATGCCAATTCGTTCCGTTTGGCATATTGCACAGTATAATACTGCTGTGAATCGCATTCGCTTTGAAGATGATGGCTTTGCTGTTGTCGATCTTGTCAATGATACTGCACATTTATGTGTATCATGTTAAATGTACTTGCTGTAGGCATCGGCGGTGCAATTGGTGCTGTTTTTCGCTATCTTCTTTGTCATATAATTCCAAAATGTGGCAGTGGATTCCCGATAGGCACTTTTTGTATCAACCTCCTTGGATGTTTTATTATCGGACTTATCACAGCAGGTACAGAAAAGTATGTTGGTATTCATCCGCGTACCCTGCTTTTTTTACAAACCGGGCTTTGTGGTGGTTTTACAACTTTTTCTACATTTTCTCTTGAAGTATTCTTGCTGGTTCAGCAAGGAAAGTTTTTTATTGCTGTGTTCTATATGGTTTCCAGTATGATAATTGGTGTCCTCCTCATCTTTTTTGCGAGGAGGCTTGTTTTTATTTATTGAGTTTGCAATCCAATTCTTAACGTATATAATATTTTATATGTGTACTCCAATTTTTTGAATAGAATTACCTGTCAAGAAAAATACTTGACATGGGTTTCATTTATCGTTATAATCACAAAAGTGTTTGGAGAGTTGTTACAGTGTTCTCCAAAGAATGGATGATACATATGGAGCGGCGCTACTATATTGCACAGTTGTTTGACTATTATGGTGTGTTGCTCTCGAAGAAACAACAGGAGTGTCTGCGTTTACATCTCATCGAGGATTTTTCGCTTGCGGAGATCGGTGAAGAACTTGGTATTACACGTCAGGCAGCACATGACAATATTCGTCGTGCAGAGCGTGCTCTCGATGAAATGGAGCATCGGTTAGGGCTTGTTGCACGCCATTCTGTGCAGGATCATGTGATCGGTTCGATCTGCGCTGAGCTCTGTGCTCTTGAGGAACCTATTACGCATGATGCTGTACAACGCATTGCGGACACACTGCGGAAATATACTACTATGACTATGGATATGGAAAAGAAGGAGGTGACGTAATGCTCTTTGAGAATCTGTCTGATCGTCTGCAGGGGATCTTTAAGAAACTGCGTGGACATGGCAAACTGACTGAGGATGATGTGAATGAGGCTATGCGTGAGATTCGTATGGCGCTCCTCGAGGCAGATGTCAACTTCAAAGTTGTGAAGGATTTCGTAAAACGTGTGAAGGAACGCGCCATTGGACAGGAAGTACTTGATACATTAACAGCGGCACAGACTGTCGTCAAGATTGTGGATGAGGAACTGACTGCGCTCATGGGCGGTACGGAAAGCCGCCTTAACATCAGTTCGAATCCACCAACAGTCATCATGCTCGTAGGTCTACAAGGATCTGGAAAGACGACTTCAGCGGGGAAGCTCGCACTCATGCTCAAAAAGCAAGGCAAGCGTCCCCTTCTCGTCGCAGACGATATATATCGACCTGCCGCAATTAAACAACTTGAAGTTATTGGCGCACAGATCAATGTACCTGTGTTCTCCCAGGGGCAAGAGGATGCAGTAGCGATTGCCCATGCCTCGATCACACACTCGGAATCACATGCCAATGATGTCATTATCATTGATACAGCGGGGCGGCTTCAAATTGACGAGGCACTGATGCAGGAACTGCGCGATATTAAGGTAGGAGTGAATCCCCATGAAATCCTGCTCGTCGTCGATGCAATGACTGGACAGGAAGCAGTTAATGTAGCACAGGCATTTGACGAATCGCTTGGCCTTGATGGTGTCATCATGACAAAGCTCGACGGCGATGCACGCGGTGGAGCAGCACTTTCAATTAAGGCAGTAACAGGGTGTCCATTGAAATTCGTTGGTATGGGGGAGAAACTCGAACCACTCGAAGTGTTTCATCCGGATCGTATGGCCTCGCGTATCCTCGGTATGGGGGATGTACTCTCTCTTGTTGAGAAAGCACAAGAAAATTTTGACCTCGAGAATGCGAAAAAGATGGAGGAGAAAATTCGGCGTAACGACTTTACACTCGACGATTTCCTCGACCAACTTCAGCAAGTAAAAAAGCTCGGATCGCTCAATAATATCCTCAGCATGATTCCAGGGATGGGGGGGCTTAAAAAAAAGCTTGGAGACCAAGAACTCAATCTCGATGGAAAGGAAATGCGCCGTCTTGAGGCTATTATTCGTGCGATGACACCAAAGGAGCGTGCCGATATAACAATCATAAATGGAAGTCGCCGCAAACGAATTGCAACGGGCAGCGGGACACGTGTACAGGATGTAAACAAGCTCCTCAAGCAATTTGATGAAATGCGCAAGATGATGAAGAAAATGAAAAAGATGAAGGGGAAAGGAGGAAACCCATTGCTTGGTGGGATGGGACTTCCAAAGATACCATTCTTCAAACAATAGTGATTTTACAACGAAAGGTGGTGAAGATATGGCAGTCAAGATTCGACTTAACCGCATGGGTGCAAAGAAAAATCCATTTTATCGCATTGTGGTTGCTGACTCGCGTGCACCGCGTGATGGTCGGTTCATCGAGATCCTTGGAAACTATGATCCATCGAAACAGCCTGCTGTCGTCAACATTGACGAAGAGAAGGCAATCGACTGGATGAAAAAGGGGGCGCAGCCGACGGATACCGTTCGAAATATTCTGAGCAAGAATGGAACGATGGCAAAGTTTGCTGCAGCAAAGCGTCAAAAGGATTGAGTAAATGTTTCCGGTGGAGTTCCTTCATTTTATGGAGGAATTCTTATCCGAAAAATTCTGCTCTACAATGAAGAGAGACGGCAAGCATGAAAGAGATAGTTGAGGTTATAGCAAAATCCTTGGTAGATCATCCGGAAGCTGTCGTCGTTGACGAAACGCAGGATGATCGAGAGATCATACTGAGACTTCGTGTGGCAGAAGATGACATGGGGAAAGTCATCGGCAAGCAGGGGCGTATTGCAAAAGCTTTGCGCAGTGTTGTTAAAGCTGCTGCCACAAAGGAGAATAAGCGGGCTACAGTTGAAATCGGCTGAGCCTATGGAAACGGCGTGCGTCTTAGACGGTCGCCGTTTTTAGGAATCACTGATAAAATGAAGTCTGTCAGAGTTTGGTATAGAT
>CALIBA010000089.1 GCA_938045435.1 uncultured Selenomonas sp. | reverse complement strand
GACCGTCGGCAGCTTTACCGTACAAGACGAATGGTTCTGCCTGCTGTTTTGCAACCTCTTCCTTGGTGATGCGAACATTCCCGGCCTGCTTTCGCTGCGGTGATACAGCAGTATGTGCAGACGGTTCTGTCGCTGCAGCAAGCGTACTGGACTGTACATCCTTCTCCCCTTGTCCTGCCGGCGGTACAAAGTACTCACCGATCACGGGGAGTTCGTGCAGTCCGAGTTCCTCATTGAGTGCCTGTGTATCAAAGAGACGGAGGTATACGCCAAGAGCAAATCCGCCGACAACCAGCACGAGGACTAAGATCACGCCAAATAGGATCTTTAGTTTTTTCCGCATGGAATCCCCTTCCCTCTTTCTCATCCCTTATTGGTAAATGTCTAGGACCTTGCTCACGTAGTTTTGTGTTTCCGCATAAGGAGGAACCCCTCCATAAGCTTTTACGGCATTCGGGCCGGCATTGTAAGCGGCAACAGCCTTGCGAACATCCCCGCCAAAAGTATCCAACAACTCACGAAGATACTTTGTCCCGCCTTCAACATTCCCCGTCATATCGTACGGGTTGACGCCAAGGCTCGCAGCTGTATCCGGCATGAGCTGCATGACGCCAATGGCGCCCGCAGAAGATACCGCATCCTGTCTGCCGCTCGACTCAACTTCCGCGACTGCCGATACGAGCCGTGGATCTACATGATATTTCTGCGCCGCATCATGAATGAGATGGGTAAGCTCCGGATTTGCATAATCGGTTCCCGTCGGTACACTCACCTGACGCACCTGCTGTGTATGTGCCGGCACTGCATGCTCCGGCGCACTGGATTCCTGCACACGTTGTGCCGCATGTGCCTTGCTCGCTGCAGCAGATACATTGCGGTTCATTTCCTGCTGAAGTTTCGATGCAAAATCTGCACTGGGAAGCTGTCGCTGCAAACTGAACTGATCTTCGATCGCAGCAATGCGTTCCTGTATCTGTCGAATGGCTGAGAGATCTATCATACTGCTTCCTCCATTGCCCTATTTCTTGCGGTCAGTTGAAGGCCAATCTCATCCAGCATCTTCTGCTCCTCCCGCAAGGCTTCCTCCTTGTATTCCGCCAGCCTTTTTTCCTTCAGTCGCTCAATGCTCTTGAGCGAACTCATCTGTGCAAGAAGTTCTCTCAAACATCTCTGTCGATCTGCATTCGCTTGAAGAATCACCTGCTGTTGATCTTCAATCTGCTGACGTTTCCACGAAAAAAATTGGTTAAAACTCATCAGCCGACCGATCGTTATGCGCGTCCCCGTTTTGGAGATGTCTTCGTAGTCATGCTGACCTCGCTGCATTTCCTCAAGAAGAACACGCTGATACGCACGTGCTTCATCAAGATGACGTACGGCTGCTGCAAATGCCACTTCAGCCTGTTCCTTTTTCATGCGCGTAACTTTAAGGAGTGTCTCGAGCTGGAATCGGAATTTTTTCATAACGTCGCCTCAGTTGACGACTGCTTGCCCACGATGGAAAGAAGCCTCCGCTCCGTTTCCTCATAGGAGGTCACCTCATAGATGTCCTGCTTCAGAAATTCATTGATGGCATCAATTTTCTGGATCGCTGCATCAATCTTTGGGCTTGACCCTTTGACATAGGCTCCAATATGAATCAGATCCTCTGCCTCATGGTAAACTGCCATGAGCTGACGCATATCCTGTGCCGCCGCGAGATGCGGTTTGCTAACAACTTCATACATAACACGGCTGACACTGCTAAGAACATCAACCGCTGGAAAGTGGTTCTGCTCTGCGATTCGTCGTGAGAGGACAATGTGCCCATCTAAGATGGAACGCACAGCGTCGGCAATCGGCTCATTCATATCATCCCCATCAACGAGAACAGTATAAATTCCTGTGATTGATCCATGCTTGCTTGTCCCCGCGCGTTCCAAGAGGCGCGGCAACAAGGCAAATACGGACGGGGTATAACCACGCGTTGCCGGTGGTTCTCCAATGGTAAGACCGACCTCGCGCTGCGCCATGGCAAAACGTGTGACAGAATCCATCATTAGAACCACTTTATGCCCTTGGTCCCTAAAATACTCTGCGATCGCCGTCCCCGTCATTGCGCCTTTAATACGAACGAGTGCTGGCTGATCCGATGTCGCAACAATGACAACCGACCGCTTTAGCCCCTCCTCGCCAAGATCTCGTTCGATGAAGTCGCGTACCTCTCTGCCACGCTCACCGACCAGTGTGATCACACTGATATCTGCCTCTGTATTACGGGCGATCATGGAAAGCAATGTAGATTTTCCGACACCAGACCCTGCCATGATGCCAATGCGCTGACCATCACCAAGTGTGATGAGCCCATCAATGGAACGCACGCCGACATAGAGATGGTCGTGAATACGCGGGCGTGTCATTGGCGGCGGCGGCGATGCCTGGAGCGGATATTCCTCCTTAGAGAGAATCGGCCCTTTTCCATCAATGGGATTCCCAAGTCCATCAAGTACACGCCCGAGAAGTTCTTTCCCGACCTTAACGCGCAGACGCCGTCCTGTCGCTATGACATCGCAACCCGGTCCAATGCCCTGCATATCGCCTACTGGCATGAGGAGCACACGCCCCTCACGAAATCCAACGACCTCCGCCGGAATCGGCGGAAGGTTAGATGATTGGGCACTGACATAGCAGAGCTCCCCAACAGTAACAGGCGGCCCCTGTGATTCAATCACAAGACCGATGACTTGTGTCACTTTTCCTGTCAACTTCATCGGCACTGCATCATCCAACGCATTCTTAAACTTTTGGATATTTATGGAAAATGGGGGATTTCCCCCCGTTTCACTGAAATTCATAGCATAACTTCCCGCACAGCTTGTTTCAGCTGGTCGATTTGTGTTTGCAGACGTGCATCCACACTGCCATTAGGGGTTTCAACAATGCAGTCGCCCGGCTTTAACGCCTCGTCCGACATGATCGTGATATTCGTATCGCCGGCCGTGAGAACGCCACGGAGTTCTTCGCGCGCCATAAGTACAATATCATAGCTGTAGGGCGGAACATTGACAATGATCTCCTTTTGATCCTGGACGCGCAAAATGGCATCTCGCACGACTGGAAGGAGTACTTGCGGCACATCGATAAAATGCTGTGGGAGAATACGCTCCACGGCATTCATGGCTATCTCCACAACATCCTTTTCTGCATGTGCCATATAGTCACGCATGGCATCATGAGCATCACGCAGTGTCTTTTCAGCGAGTGCATTCGTCTCCTTGATGCGATCATCCATCTCTTTGCGCACCGCAGCTTCCGCTTCTGTTCTTCCCGCGGCCATTCCTTCTTCATGTCCCTTGACACGAGCTTCCTCATGCAGAGCTTCTGCCTGGAGGCGCGCTTCCGCCAATAGGCGGTCGCGCTCTTCTTCGGCTTCTTTCCGCAGAGTGGCAGCTTTTTCTTCCGCTTGCTGGAGACGCTCCTCCACTTCCTGATCGCGTTCCGTGATACGAGCGAGCATGGACTGGATGTCCTCCTCACTCAGCTCCGGCTCTTTCTCTATTTCTTCCTCCTCAGGCGGAGGCGGTGGTGGAGGCGGAGGCGGAGGCGGTACGTCGATCAAGTGAGGATTCTTCTCCCAGACGGCGGCCCTAATAACCCTAGACAATCATCTCGTCTCCCTTGCCACGCGAAATTACAATCTCACCCTTCTCCTCAAGTGCACGAATGACACCGACAACTTTCTGTTGTGCCTCTTCGACGTCGCGAATGCGAACAGGTCCCATGAATTCGATCTCCTCGCGAAGCATATCGCCTGCGCGCGTCGACATGTTTTTGAATACCTTTTCGGAAACTTCCTGCGGCGTTGCTTTGAGCGCAAGAGAAAGATCTTTGGTATCGACCTGACGCAGAACGAGCTGCAGGGAACGATCGTCGATCTGCACGATGTCCTCGAACACGAACAGACGCTTCTTGATCTCCTCGGCAAGTTCAGGATCGTCTACCTCAAGGGTCTCAACAATCGCTTTCTCCGTTGTCCGGTCAACGCGATTGAGTACTTCGACGATTGCCTTGATACCGCCAGCAGATGTAAAGTCTTGTGTAACCATAGAGGACAGTTTGCGCTCGAGAACACGCTCGACTTCGCGAATCGAATCCGGCGATGTGCGATCCATAATCGCAATACGTTTCGTGACTTCCACCTGCGACTCCGGAGGGAGCGAGCCGAGAACGGTCGCTGCCTGTTCGGGGTCGAGATAAGCCATGATAAGCGCAATGGTCTGCGGATGCTCGTTCTGTATAAAATTGATGAGCTGTGCCGGATCTGTCTTGCGCAGGAAATCGAAGGGACGTACTTGGAGACTGGTTGTCAGGCGGTTGATGATCTCAAGCGCCTTCTCAGGTCCAAGCGCTTTCTCCAGAACATTTTGCGCGTACTGAAGACCACCCGAGGATATATAATCCTGTGCCATGCACATGGAATAGAACTCGCTGATAACCTCTGCCTTGAGCGCCGCAGATACCTGTTTCTGGTTTGCGATTTCAAGGGTCAGCCGGTCAATTTCATCATCATCCAGATGCTGAAATAGTTTGGCCGAATACTCCGGACCAATAGCGATAAAGAGTATCGCAGCTTTCTGCTGATTGGTCAAATCAGCGGCGGTGGTATATATATCCGACATGGTTACTCCACCTCCGCGAGCCACGTCTTAACGAGAAGTGCGACCTCTTCCGGTTTTGCATCAATAAGCGCAAGGAGCGCCTGTTTCTGTTTCATATGCTCCTGCTCCTCCTCAGAAAGCTCGTCTTCTTCAACCTCTCCTGCTTCAACCGCTTCTGCGCGTTCCTCTGCAAGTTCTGCTGCGCGGCGTTCTTCTTCAAGACGTCGTGCCTCTTCCTCAGCCTCACGCTCGAGACGCTTCTTGCGGCGATACATGAGGACCCCCCCAATGATCAGTGCAAGGAGCAGGAGGAGCGCACCAATCTGCATATAGAAGATACGATCCTGGCGATCTTTTTCAGCCTGCGCTTCCGCCGCACGCCGATCTGCATTTTCCGTGCTGAACGGCAGCGGTTCGACGGAAATCGTATCACCGCGGCTCGGATTCAGTCCCGCCGCACTGCTTACTGTACGCATGATGCTGTCCTGCTGCGGCTGCGTCACATCATCATTGACAAGAACCGCAACCGTCAGACGGCGAATCGAGCCAGGAGATGCGATTACATGTTGACGTTCCTCATTGATCTCATAATTCTTCGTGGACTCTTTTTTCTCGTACTCGGCGTTGGCGTTGTTCTCCTGCTCAACATAGCCGGGAACATTGCTCTGTACACCTGCCGGTCCCCCAGGATTGGTCGAATTACCAACATAGCTCTCCGATATATCCTGCTGGCTGCGAATGATGCCCGAATCATCTATCACAGGTGTAAAGGTCTGCCGATCTGTCAGACGATCATCGAAATCGAGTTCCACACTGACACGTGCAAATGCACGCCCTTCACCAAGAGTTTGATCGAGGAGGGTCTGGACCTTCTTTTCAATGTTATCCTGTACCTTCCGCGTCATATCAAGCTGAGTCAGCGTCTTGGCACCAACAGAATTTTCATCCTGTTCATCTGGGTCATTGAGAATCTTACCGCTGTCATCGACAATCGTGATGTTCTCCGGTGTGAGGCCCTTCACACTGTGCGCTGCCAGATTGACGATGCCCTTGATCTCTTTCTTCGTCAGCTCTGTATTTGGTTTGAGACGGAGCATAATGGAGGCCGTTGCCGGCTTCTCCTCTTTTTTATAGAGGCTATCTTCCGGCAAAACGATATGAACACGCGCTTTTTCAACAGCTTCAAGTTGTTCTATCGTACGTGTCAGCTCGCCTTGCAGCGCCTGAAGATAGTTGACTCTATTTTGGAATTCCGTTACACCGAGTTTGCTGTCATCGAAGATTTCAAAGCCTTTGTTCCCACGCGGCAGTCCTTGTGTCGCAAGATTGAGCCGTGCTTCATGAACATTGGTTGTTGGGACAAGAATTGTCGTCCCGTTTTTCGTCTCCTGCACTTCGTAGCTGATTTTCGACTCGCGCAGCTGATTCGCGACCTCTCCGGCATCCTTGGTTTCCATATTGGTAAAGAGCGGAACCATGTCCGGTTTGCTGCCATACCAAAAACTAAGACCAAAAATGAGGACAAGAAGCGCGAGCGCCGATCCGAGCATGATGTAGCGCTGCCGTTTGTCAAAGCGTTCCCAAACGGCAAGACACCGCTCTTTCCACTCTCCCATAATCTCTTCCCTTCAAGTCATCACGGATGTGCGCCTGCCTCCCTAAGCTTAGGGGTGAGCGCCATACTCTAAGCAACGGATGCTGATTATACCTGCATCCGCATGATTTCCTGATAGGCGGAAACCGCACGATTACGCATTTGCATAGTCAGCTGCAGTGCAATGTCTGCTTTCTGTCCAGCCACAATGACCTGAGAGACATCCTCAATCTCCCCTGCCGCAAGCAACGCGTTTTGTTCTTCCGAGACGAGCTGCAGATGATTAACTTCAGAAAGCGCATCCTTTAGATACGCTCCGAAGCTCTTTTCCGCCGGCTTTTCGATGGTCTCGCCCAGATGACTGGTCGCGTGCATCGATACAGGGGTCATTTGCAGAGCTTGTATTTCCATATACACCTATCTCCCTTAAGAGTGCACAAATTTAACTGCCGATGCGCAGTGCCGCAGTCACCATAGATTTTGCTGCATTGATGGTCGTCGCATTGGCCTCGTAGGAACGAGACGCCGTAATCATGTCCACCATCTCAGCAACGATATTGACATTCGGGCGCTCGACGTAGCCCTCCGCATTCGCGTCTGGATGTCCCGGCTCGTAAACAAGAGGTCCTTGTGTCCGATCCGTCTGAATGGAAAGAGCACGAACACCATCCCCAGGACGAAGCCGCTTTGAAGCCCGTGCAAGGAAAGCTTCAAACCCAATTCCCGCATCCTTTTCACGTGGCTGAAAGACAACATACCGACGATGATATGCGCCTCCCTCCTGTGTGCGTGTCGTATTGGCATTCGCAATGTTATTGGAAATCACATCCATACGCAGACGCTCTGCCGTGAGACCGGAGGCCGCGGCATCAATCCCTAAAAACATTCCCATATCGTACCTCCCTGTTCATCAAGCATTCTGACCACTATTAATGACGTCCTTCAGCTTGCGGACATGACCCCCAACCTGGGTAGCCAAAACGCTGTAATAAAGCTGATTCTTGGCAACTTCTGCCATCTCTCTGTCAATATCGACATTATTGCCGTCCACGCGCATATTGGTCGTCGATTCCTGCTCAATCGCTGCACGTGCTTTTCCACGGAATGGAAGGGGCAGATGGCGATCGTGCGTACGCACAGGCTTCATCAAGGGATCATTTTCCAGTCCCAATTCCTTTTTCAGCAAATCCTCAAAGCGGACATAACTCCGTCTGAAGTACGGCGTATTGACATTGGCGATATTGTTACTGAGCACCTCATGTCGGAGGGAGGCTGCGGCCAAAGCTCTGCTGCCAATATCAAGTGTCGAGGAGTTTACCACCTGCTCAAGCATGAAACGTCATTCCTTTCCTCAATTCTTTCACATACAAAAAGAACATGTACATGACGAATATATACATAAAGTTCTACATCTCATAAAAAAATCCTTTTCATTTTAACACTTTTTCCTAAAAAAAGAAGCGTCAGCTTATTGGGAGGCAGTCGGTGCTACGCGTAATCCCTTGACAAGAATGTGTATCTCATGAACCACCATGCCGGTCATGCGCTCTATCTCGCGCTGCAACTGCTTATGCAGTAGAGCCAAAGCATCGTTCATCTCATGTCCATAGAAAAATATAACTTCGAGTGAAACCACAATACCAAGATCATCACTGCCGTTGACAAGGTGGCGAATACGTGTCTTGCCCACGCGATAGACCTCTTTCATTTGCTGAGACACGATGCGCACAATGCTCTTTATGACAGAATCATCGATAACGAGCTTCCCGTAGTAGCTGAACACGGGCCGCACGATGGAGCGCTCCCCAAGGCGACGCCGCTTTGCAGAAGCCGTCTTGAAAAAACTCCGAATGGGATCGATCAGATACCCGGAGAAGTGCGGCTTGAGTTCGATGCTCGGGACAGGAATAATATGCTCTCCTTTTTTGAGCCGATGATACTGTGCGATCTCAATATCCTTCTTTGTGGCAATATCCTCAATGCGGATCAGCTTGCTGATGATCCCGAGGCGAAGGGTCTTTGCAATCTTCTGCACCATATTCTCCGATGTTCCAAGAATGAGAATGCGGCGCAGAGATGCCGCCTCAATGGCTTTGCGCACAGCTTCAGCGTGTCCAGGCAGGACAAATATAGCACGGCGCACCGCCATAATGCGGTTCTTCTCTTTTTTCGCCGAGGAACCGCCAATCACTTTCCCGTCCTTGATGAGAATGCCATCATCAATAATGGCATCGGCCCCATTTTTCTGCGCCACCCACAGTGCACGATGACTTTTCCCTGTCCCGCTCGGGCCAACAAGAGCGATTACATCCATGACATCTTATCTCCTTGATCTGCTGCACTATATACGCGGCGGCCGATAAAAATTTTCTGCGTATATATCCTCAATGGTAAACGCACCAAGCTTTTCCGGCTGCCGCCCAGGAAATCCCCGATAGTCCGACCCGCCGGAAATGAGCAAGCCATGCTTTTGTGCCATCATAAGATAGTGCTGTATATCCGCTGTCTCATACCCCGGATAAAACACCTCAAGCCCCATCACACCCTGTGCAATGATCCTTTGGATCACCGCATCATCACCGACCGCCTTTGGATTTCCGATGACAGGGATTCCTCCCGCCCCTTTGATGAGAGCAATCAGCTCCTCGGGTGCCAGTCTAAAATAAGGAACATAGGCCGGCTTCCCCCGCATAAGCAGCTGCTCAAAGCAGCTGCGAATCGAGTCAAAATATCCTTTTTTGACAAGCACACGGGCAATATGAGAGCGTCCGACGGCCTTGCACATCCCCTCATCGGTGAGCACTTCGGTTTCCCCAATCTCATAGCCGAGCCTTTTCAGACGCTCTATGATCTCTGTAAACCGTGTCCACCTTGCTTCACTGATGTCCTCTAGACGTTCTTGCAGCGCGGCATTGTAAATATCTATATTATACCCTAAGATATGAACATTATACTTGGGGTCATCCGCACTAAATCCAACACCCGGTATGAGGCGCACACTGCTTGTCCCTGGGTACCGTCCGTTTTCATAAAGATCCGTGATCCCTTCTACGCTGTCATGATCTGTGATGGCGATATAGTGCAGTCCTGCGGCCTTTGCCGCCTCCACGATCTCTTCCGGCGTGTCCTTTCCATCAGAGAACGTCGTATGGATATGCAAATCGCTTGGCATGAAACCTCTCCCTAGTACAATCCGTGTTTTTCAAATCACTTATCTTCATAGATCATCACGCGTTCAATCGCAGTTGCTTTCATCCGGTGATCCACATCGACGATAACGGCTGCATACTCAGCTGGCCCCTCTGCCATCTCGAATCGAACAGGCATACCTGTCCGAAATTTTTTGATAACGAGATCGCTGCGCACCCCAAGAATAGATGCATGAACACCAACCATCCCAAGGTCTGTAATATACGCCGTTCCACCTGGAAGAATCTGTGCATCTGCCGTCTGGACATGTGTGTGGGTTCCGACAATAATGCCCGCACGCCCATCAAAAGCATATCCCATTGCCAGTTTCTCCGAGGTCGTCTCCGCATGAAAGTCAAGTATGACAAAATCTGCCTTTCCCTCAACGGCGCAGAGAATTTCCTCCATCTTTTGAAATGGGCAGTCTAGCGGCGGCATAAAAGAACGCCCCGAAAGATTAATAACTGCGATGCTGTGTGCTTTAAGCGGAAATATACAATACCCCTGTCCTGGTGTCCCCTCTGGATAATTGGCAGGACGCACCAAAAAAGGTTCGTCTTCAATGAATGAAAACACTTCTTTTTTGTCCCAAACATGATTGCCGGAGGTGACAATGTCCGCGCCGCCCGCATAGAGTTCATCAAGTGCTTTGCGGGTATAGCCCTTGCCTCCCGCAGCATTCTCTCCGTTGACGATGACAATATCAATCTTTTGCTCCGCACGGAGCCTTGGTGTGTGCGTACGAAATGCGCGCCGTCCTGTACGCCCGACAACATCACCGACCAGCATAATGCGCACACATATCCCTCCCAGCCATCCGCTCCAATGCGTATATCCGCGCAGTTCTTATGCCCTATATCAATCCAACGCACTTCATGCGGTGAAACATTATCTGTTGTAAACAACCACCTGATCGCGCTCTCTGATCCCAACCAGACGTTCACGCAGTGGGAGTTCGTGAATGGCGCTGAGCATCCGCTCCAACGTCTCATGCTGAATAAAACCAAATTCAGAATCAAGCGCATCTGCACCATGCGGATCAATACACAGTTTCGCCCCAAAGTGCTCTGTCATCAGATGCACGATGAGACTCATCTCCATTTGTGAGAGCTCGTCCATTTTCCGCGATATGTGGAGAATTGTCAAGTTCTCATGGCATTCATAAGCAAGATTCATCGCGCTCGCAAGGCCGTCTTCGATGACGTGATAGGTTTCAATACTCTCCGCAAGAAGTGCGGTAAATTCCTTGATTTCCTCCGTAGACACATGCTCCCGGATCACGAAATCCATCGTCAGCCATCCTTCATGCGGGTCATAGGAAACAGCCTCAATCTCCGGAAAACAAATCAGCATTGAGGCAAGCAGCTGAACCCCTGGCCGCACCTGCTCACGCGGCTGTGTCCGCTTGCGCTGCCGCATGAAACGAGAGCGCAGAAAATCAAACATAAAGCTTCCCCTTTTCATCCTGTGCCAAATTCATTGCGCACTGCTGATCCTGCCGATCCCAGGACAGTACACCGTATTGCGTCCAAGCGCCTTGGCTTGATAGAGCGCCTCATCGGCATTCTTAAAGAGTTTCAGTTCATTGTCTTTTTCTGGATCAAATGGAGCAACACCAACACTGACGGTAACATGGCGGTCAAAGGGCATCCGAGACGCCTCTACGGAGCGGCGGATGCGCTCCCCAACTTTCCCTGCCACCGCAAGCGGCGCACCTTGTAAGATGATGAAGAATTCATCCCCACCCCATCGGCAGCCAGCATCCGAACCGCGAATCGTACGCGAAATCACATCTGCCACTGTGAGAATGACCTTGTCTCCCATATCATGCCCATAAGTATCATTAATGCTCTTAAAGTGATCTATATCAAGCAGCATCACCGAAAGCGGCGTCTTGTGTTCTCTTGCCTGCTCAATCGAGGACTTCAGCACACGCTCCATCTCCCGGCGATTGAGCAAGTTGGTTAATGCATCGCGGCTGGCCAGATGGCTGAGACGCTGATTGGCACAATAGAGTTCTTCCTCAGAAACGCGAATAAAATGTGACAGGAATGCGAGCATCTTCCGGTTATAGGAAAGCTGTGATACACGTTTTGACCGCAGCTTAATATTCTTGATATAGCCCGGGTCCTCTTTCATCCCAACGAGCATGACATTCAGATTATCAGCACAGATGCGTCCCCCCGCACGACGCACCTCACCGAATACAAAAGAGAGTGATGACGGAAACTCGCCGCACAGGAGCATCTCACTCACAACATCATCACCGAGCAGCAAGTAATGCCCCAGACAGGCAACCCCCATGATTGCCTGCGGAGAAAACGCGCTGAGCTCCCGATAGTTTTCTGCAGCCTTTGAGAGGATCCCATAGGGGTCTCCGTAGGCAAGCCGAAAAACGGTCCCCTCATGCAGCGGCAGACCGAATGTAATGGCACCGCTCTCACGCTCAAGGTGCAGCGGAACACGTGCCGAAATGGTACCGCCTGCATCTTCAAAGCAGAGCGGAAATAAGGCTGCATCGAGACCAAAATCGGCGCTGCTGTGTATGC